>DATLLC010000120.1:0-11219 GCA_035538015.1 Vicinamibacterales bacterium | reverse complement strand
GGCTTCGGGGCGGGCGGGGCCGGCGGCACCGGCGGCACCGGGGCGACGGCCGGCGCTCCCGGTCGCCGCTCGCGCCGCCGCTGCTCTCGCATCTCCTCCTTGCTCGGCACGTTGCCGCGCGCGAGGTGAATGTCGCCGTTGAACGACTGCACCTCGATCCGCGCGCTTCCGTTGCCAAGAGTGAAGTTGAACCGCTTGCTGCTGCTGTCGCGCTGTCCTTCGGGCAGCTGAATCTGGAAGTCGGAAGAGAAGTCGCCCTGGAACGTGCGCACGAACACGGTCGCGTTCGTGGCGCCGCCGAGCCCGGCCCGAATGTCTCCGGAGTGGGTGGTGAGCCGATAGGCGCCGCTGTCGCGCACCGCGCCGTTGAACGTGATGTCGCCGTTCACCGTCGAGGCCTCGAGGGCCGCTCCCTGCGCGTTCTCGATGACCACGTCGCCGTTGGTCGTTTCGGCGGTGATGTCGCCGGTGACGTTGGTCAGGCGGATGCCCTCGTTCACCGTTGTCGCGTTGACGCGTCCGCTCGCCTTGTCCACGGTGATCTCGCCCATCACCGAGCGGACGGACACGGCGCCCGATCCGCCGACCACTCGCACGTTCCCGTGCACGGTCTCGACCGTCACCTCGGCGCTGGTGCCTTCGATGGTGGCTTCGAGATAGCTGCCCGACAGGTTCACCGGCATCCAGCGCGGCACGGTCAGCCGGTAGTCGATGAGGCCCGACGGCCCGCGCGTGGCGCGGCTGCGAATCCGCAGGGTCTGGTCGGCCGTCTCCACGTCCACCGTCTCGCGATCGCTGTGCGTGGCCTCGACCTTCACCACGTCGCGGTCCCAGGACCTGACGGTCGCCTCGCCGGCGTTGTTGCTGAGCACGAGCCGGGTCCCCTTGGTGACCGGTACCTCCTGGCTCGTGCGCGGGGCGCTCTCCGGCCCGCCAGGCCGCGCTTGAATCGGCGCCTGGTCGGCGGCGTCGTTCGGGCTCGGACCTTGCGCCAGCGCGGCTGCCGGCGCCATGCCGACCGTCCACGCCACCACCCACAATCCCACTCGTCTTCGCATGACCCCTGTCCTCTCCAGTCGTTGTGTCCGGCTCACCCGAGACGTCCTCGGATGTCCCGCGGTACGAAATCCATCCGCATCCATGTCACTAACCGCCAGTCGACAAGCCGGCCGCGCGACGCAGCAGGTCGAGCTTGCGCCGTCTGGCGTCGGCGAGATGCGAGTTCAAGTAGGTGTTGGCCGGGTCCGCGTCGAGCGCCGCTCGTGATTCCCTGATCGCGTCATCGATCGCCCGGAGGTTCCGTTCGATCACCATCACGGTCTGCGGATCGAGCCGCTGGCTTTCCTCGCGGAGGATGCGCTCCAGGTCGGCGACGGCGGCGTCGAACTGCGCGTCGGCGAACGTGGCGCGCTGGATGTCAGGCTGCACCGCCCCTCCCGGCTCGACCACGGCGCGAATCGCCGGCTCCGGAGGCAGGGTCGCCGCCGGCCTGGGCGCGAGCGCCAGCCACGACACGCCCGCGGATACCGCGATGATGAGGGTGGCTGCCATGGCGAGCTGCGGCAGCGTGAGGCTCACCACGCGCCTCGAACTCGGCGGCGCCGACAGCCGCGCCGCGATGCCCGGCCACAGGTCCGCGGTGGGCGGCTCGTCCCGGAGCGAAGCCAGCGCGGCCACCAAGGGGTCGTCGCCTGGCAGCGGATCGTCCACCGCCGGTCCGGGAACGCGTGTGCGTAAATCAGAATCGTTCGTCATATCGCGCCATCTGCGCTATTTGCGCATCTGCGTCACTTGCGTCTTCGGCGTTCTCTGCGGCCCATTCGCGGTCCGGTTGAGCAGCCCCCTCAAGCTCTGACGTGCCCGGTGCAGCTGCGACTTCGAGGTTCCCGATGAGATGCCGAGCATTCCGGCTATCTCCTCGTGCCGATAGCCCTCGACGTCGTGAAGCACGAAAATCGTGCGCGCCCCGTCTGGCAGCTCCGAAATGGCGCTCTCCAGATCCATCGACAGGTCGGGCCGCGCTCGCACCGGCGCCGGCGTGACCTCGAGGACCGGCTCCCCGTCGGCCAGGAACCTGTCGCGCCGGGCACCGAGCGTGCGGAACCGCTCCACGATCACGTTCACTGCCAGCCGGTGCAGCCACGTCCCGAACGCCGACTCGCCCCTGAACGTGCCGAGCTTCTGCCAGACCCGGACGAAGACGTCCTGGGTCAGCTCATCGGCGGCGTCCGAGCCGGCCATCCGGCGTGCGAGGCCGTGCACCCGTGGCACATGGGCTCGGTATACCCGCTCGAAGGCGGCTGCATCTCCGCTGGCTGCAAGGACGACGTCGTCCACCGGCATGAGGTTGGATGGTGGGCCGGCAGGAAGGGTTGGAAATCAGGGAGTGGGTGAGCCCCACCCCCTGCGAACTCAGGGCCGGGTAAAGTCCACCTTCGGCACTTGCTTGGCCGACTCGGGCGCCTGGAACAGCTGGTATTCCTTGAAACCGAAGATCCCGGCCGTGATGTTGGCGGGGAACGACCGGCGCTGCGTGTTGTAAGCCTGCACGGCCTCGTTGTAGCGCATGCGTTCCACTGCCAGGCGGTTCTCGGTGCCGGCCAGTTCGTCCATCAGCCGGGCGAAGGTCTGGTTGGACTTGAGGTCGGGGTAGTTCTCCACCACGACCAGCAACCGGGCGAGCGCGTTGGACTGTTCGTTGGCGGCGGCCATGCGCTGTTCGGGCGTCTGCGCGCCGGCGAGCTTGGCCCGGGACTCCGCGATTGCGCCGAAGACGTCGCGCTCCTGCTGGGCGAAGCCCTTGGCTGTCTCAACCAGATTGGGAATCAGGTCATTCCGGCGCTGCAGCTGGTTCTCGACCTGCGCCCACTGCGTCTTGATCGCTTCCTCCTGGCTGACGAAGGTGTTGTACGAGCAGCCGGACGAACCGAGGGCTGCTGCCGCCACCGCCAGGATTCCGAGAAACCGCATCAGCTTCTGCATACGCTTCCTTTCTACCATGAGGCCCCACCGCCACCGCCGCCAGACCGACCGCCGCCGAATCCGCCGAAACCCCCTCCGAACCCGCCGCCAAATCCGCCGGACGACCCGCCCCAGCTGCCGGCCGATCCCCAACCGGCGCCAACACCGAAGGGCCCGACGCCGCTCGACCATCGGCCGCGACGTCCTCGCAATCCGCCGCGCGGCCCGCCGCCGCGAAGCAGGCGATACAGGATGTAGAGCACGATGATCACGGTGATCGGGTTGAAGCCAAGCCCGACCGAACGCTGCGGCCTGCGCACCGGCGGCGGCTGCAGGTCGAGGGTGACACTGCGAGCCTCGGCGATCCGCTGCGCCACCCGGGTCGCCCCCGCGATCAGCCCTTCGCCGTATTCCCCTCGGCGGAAGTACGGCACCATGACATCGCGGCTGATCTCGCCCGAGAAGCCGTCAGTGATGATCCCTTCCAGGCCATAGCCCACCTCGATGCGGACCTGCCGATCGTCCACGGCCAGCACGATCAGCGCGCCCGCGTCCTGGCTGCGTGCCCCGATGCCGCGGCCGTGGTTCTCGAACATCTTGACCGCGTAGCTGGGCAGATCACCGTACGGCCGGAACGTGCGCACCGTGGCGACGACGATGACGTCGCTGCTGGCCGACTCGAGGCTGCGAATCAGCGTTTCGAGGCGGGCCTCGCTCGCGCTGTCGATCACGCCGGCAAAGTCGTTCACCGGCGCCGTCAGCTCGGGTGGCAGCGGCTGGGCCGAGACCAGCGACGCGCCGAGCAGCAGCGCAGCCAGCGTCAGGACACGGGCCATCGGTCGATCAGGTGGAGGAGCGCTTCAACGGTGTCGAGGTACTCGGGGAACAGCCGGACCGCATCGACCGCCGGCGCGGGCTCGTTGGCCACGGCCAGGACGTCGCTCACGATCCTGGCGTCGAGACCGGCGCGGGCGGCGGCCCACTGCGCCAGGTCCAGTGGCGTGTCGATGGAAGTGCCGTCGAGACGGGCCATTCTGCGGAGGAGGGACTGGAAGCCCGGAGCCGACTCCCGCACCAGTGCCTCCACCATCGTCGGCCTCCCGCCCATCTCGATGAAGTTCTCGCGCAGGTGCAGCAAATGGCTGGCGGTGCGTGTTTCGAGTGCGCGCCGCAGATCGGCCGGCGCGATGTCCACGCCGACGAAGGGATCCGTTCCGGCGAGCACGGTGTGCGTATCGATGATCTCGCCGTACTCGACCGGAAACGCGTCCAGCGCCTTGGCGAACTCGACGCGCGGCAGAACCAGCGGCGTGGCGATGCCTCGCCCGTGCCAGGCCGGCGCTGCTGCGGCCAGCGCCGTGAGGTCGTCCATCGTCAGCGAACCAACCAGGGCGAGCGTACGCGACCAGTGCGACGGGCGGCCGCCGTAGGCGACCACCGCGTCGAGCCGAGCGCCGAAGATGCGCCGGAGATCGGCGACGAGCAGATGGGGCTCGGTGCGGGACGCGGTCTCCATACCCGCTAGTGTAGACGTTGTGGCGGGACGCGGGTTCCGCCGCAAAATAGGCGCCGCTGGCCGGGAAACCAAATGCTCCGGGTAAAATGCCGATGGCGATGCAGCTGCGGCAGATCAACGTGGGATGTTTCGGAGGCGGAACGGGTCTGCCTGCGCTGCTCGGTGGTCTGAAGCGCAATCCGTGGCTGAACGTCAACGCGGTCGTGACGATGTTCGATTCGGGGGGCAGCTCCGGCCAGCTCCGCGACGAGCTTGGCGTGTTGCCTCCTGGCGACGTGCTGCGCTGCGCGCTCGCGCTGGCGCGCAATGAGGGCGAGGCCCGGCGCGTGCTCCTGGGCCGGCTGCCCACGCTGGAGCACGAGCGGCTCCGCGGTCACACCGGCGGCAACCTGCTGCTCTCGATGATGGAGCAGTACAGCGGCGACTTCCTGGCCGCTGTGGACGGCCTGCGTGCGCTGCTTGGATGCCGTGGCCGCGTCTGGCCGGTGAGCGTGGAACGGGCGACGCTCTGTGCGGAGTACGCCGACGGCACCGTCACCCGCGGTGAGGTAGAAGTGGACGAGGGCCACACGCGCGGCCATCGCGTGACCCGCGTCTGGCTCGAGCCGCACGCGCGCATCCATCCCGCGGTGCAGAAGGCGATGGCGACCTTCGATGCGGCGATCATCGGGCCCGGCAGCTTCTTCACCAGCCTGATGCCGACGCTGCTGGTGCACGGGGTCGCCGATCGGCTGCGCGCCGTTGAGGGTCCGATCATCCTGGTTACGAACCTGCTGACCGAGGGCCGCGGCATGAGTGGATTCACGGCCGCCGACTCGGTTGCCTGGATCGGCCGCACCATCAACCGCCCGGTCGATGTGGTCATCGCCAACGGAGGCCACCCCTCCGACGCGGTGCTGGCACGTTATCGCGCCGAGCACAAGGAGCCGCTGCCGATCGGGGACGTGCCGAAGGGCTGCGAGATCGTCACCGGGGACTTCTGGAAATCCGACATCGCCCGGCACGATCGCCGGCGGCTCTCCTACGCGGCCTGGGCCGTGCTCAGCCGCCGCCTGTTCATCTAGTTCGCCTGACCGGACGGGCCGCGCTCGAGCTGAGTTGGTGGACTCGATTAGTCTGCTCCCAAGGAGACTAATACACAGGCCTAGACTTTGCATTTCGTTCGCAGGTGACTGGTCAATTGCCAGTCTTCCGTGTCCGTGCAAGTCGTAGGACCGTCAATCCTGTAGTTCGATCATGCAGAAGGGTAAGGGATGATGTCCTTCTTACACAGCAAGACGACCGTTGTTGCGGCCGGCCTGATTCTCTGGCTCTCGGGTGCGCCCGCGCTGGCGCAACCGCTACCTCCGACGACGCTTGGCTCGGCGGAGACGTTCGCTGTTCTCGGCGCCACCAGCGTGAGTAATAGCGGCGCCACCACCCTCAACGGCGACCTGGGGGTGTTTCCCGGCACGACGCTGCCACCGAGCCCGCCGCTGGTGTTACATGCCAGCGCATCGAGGCACGCTGGCGATGCGGTCGCGGCACGAGCAGCGGCCGATCTGTCCGCGGCCTTCGACGATCTAGCGGCACTGACCTGCGCGACGACGCTGCCGGCGCCCGCCGGGGTCTATCCTGGCGGGACCCTGCCGACCGCGGGCGTCTACTGCTTCGACGCCGACAACGTGCAGATCTCGGGCAACCTGCAGCTCACGGGCAGCGGCTTCTACGTGTTCAAGGTGGCCGGCACCCTCACCACCGCGGCCAACGTGCAGGTGGCCTATGCCAGCGGCGCGGGCGCCTGCAAGGGCTCGAATGTGCTCTGGCGCGTGGGCGGCGCGTCCGCCTCGCTCGGCGCCACAAACCTGTTCGTCGGATCGCTGCTGGCCCAGGACGACGTGACGCTCGGTACTGGCACGACGGTGGACGGGCGAATCGCGTCGGTCGACGGCGACGTGACGCTCGCGTCGAACACGATTACGGCCTGCACCGACGGGCTCGTGTTCCCGGCGTATACGCCGATCAAAGTGACGGGCGGCGGCCAGATCAACGTGACGACGCCCGGCGACGGGGTCGCAAACTACGGGTTCAATGCCAACCCGGGTGGGAGCGGCGTTGCGGCCAGCGGCTCGTTCAACTACCTCAATCACACCCTGGGGCCACCTCCGTATCATCTGCACGGCACGGTGACCGACGTCGATACCGTGACCGCGCAGACCGACGGCAGCGCCGAGACCGTCCGGCTCTCTGGCAGCTGCGACGGCGTCGCGGGATGCACGTTCAGCGTGCTCGTCCAGGACAACGGCGAGCCCGGTCGCGACGACCAGTTCGGCCTCACCGTCGTCCTGAACGGCGTGGTGGTGGAAGAGCAGTCGATGCGGCAGGTGAGGAACGGCAACATCCAGTTCCACACCTCCACGCTCACGACCGAGGTGAATGCCGGCACGTTGCGGAGTGGCCAGACCTTGCGCCTCTCGGCGCACCTGCGACGCGATCGGACCGCGTCCACGCCGGCCGACGCCTATGTCGTGCTCCGGATGCCGGGCGGGCAGATGATGTCGTGGACCGGAACGGCGCTGGTGCCGGGAGTGGTGCCGATCGCGCGCAACTTCGTTCCCACCGACTTCGACGGCACGCTGCTGGAACTGCAGGTCCCGATGGGTACGCCAGCAGGCACCTACACCTGGATGTCGGTCCTTACCGACGCGGGCACGATGAATCTGCGGTCCGGCATCTCCGAGCGCAGTTTCACGATCGTTCCGTAGCGGGGCGGCGTCACGCCGACATCAACCATCGCGAGCCCGGCTGGGAGCCTCCTAGCCGGGTTTCTTGGTACCGGCTCGATGACGATCATTTCTGCAAGGTACGCAGGTAACTCACGAGCGCATCGATCCGCTCCTGGACGGCTGCCTCGGAGCCCCCGCCCTGCGACTTCAGCAACGCCTCGCCCCACACCGGCATGTCGCCGCCGCCGTGGCCCTTGACCGGATTCCGACCGTCGATGATTCGGGCCACTATTTCGGCCGGGAATTCACCGCCATTGGTCTTCGCGAGCGCCGTCAGATCAGCTGGCCGCTTGGTGAGCGAACTCGCGAGCGGCCCGGTCCCTTTCGCGTCGGCACCGTGGCAGGCCACGCAATAGGACCGGAACATGTCACCCCCGTTGGCGGTGCCTCCCTGCCCCGCGGATGCGGGAATGCGCCAGGCGATGAGCACGACCGCCAGCGCCAGGGCCATCTGGATTGCACTATGCGCGCTTGCCATTGCAGCACCTCCTCGATTCGATGGATGAGAGCGGGGCGGACAGTTAATCTCATCGAGGCGGCGCCACACCACGGCCTGGTCGCTGGTAGACGACGAACCAGCGCTCGGGCATCCCGGCGCCTTTCGGGTTGTTCGCCCCCTGGAACAGGTCGAACTCGTCGACGAGTTCGAATCCTGCAGTCGCCATCCAGCCGCGGACCTGCTCCCGGGTGATGCGATCTTCGGGCTTGTCCCACTGCGCCGCGATCGGATCGTCGAACTCCTGTTCGATGATGGCGATTCGGCCCTCCGGTTTGATCGAAGTCGCCAGCCGCCTCAGATAGCCCGGTCGGTCGTGCACGTTGTGGAACACGTCGTGGAAGAACGCGATGTCGAGGCTCTGCTCGAGGAGGGTCAGATGGTCGCGCTGGGCCAGCACCGTCTCGAGGGTCGTGCTGCCTTCTCGGGTGGCCTTGGCCTTCACGTAGTCCAGCAGCTCGGGCCAGATGTCCACAGCGAGCGCGGCACCGCCTGGTGACACCGCCTTCGCAAACGGGATGGTGAACGCGCCGGTGCCGCACCCGATGTCGGCAATCGACATGCCCGGCCCGAGTCCCAGCGCGGCAATCACCTCGTTGGTTTTCAGCGCGGGGATGCGCTCGGGGCGTTCCAGTCGCTTGATCCAGTCGTGGCCGCTGGTGTTGTCGTGGCGGACGCCGGGAGGTGGAGTCGCGGGCTGTTGGGGGACGTCTGCCAGCCCCAGAGCCACACAGGCCGTGACGAAGCTGGCCACGAAGATCCGTCGAGAGGCGACACGCTGGGCCATGGCGGTCTCCTAGGGTTTGAAGGCCAGATACTGGATGCCTTTGAGCACCATGCCCTGGCTCGGGAGTTCCCCCTGGCCGGCCGGGAACTGGTTGACCTTCAGCACGTAAGCGGTGATGTCCGCGTTCTCCTGTCCGTTGAGCTGCCCTTCTTTCCCTGGAGGCATCGTGGTGCGATTCCGGTCGAAGAGGTCGCCGACCGTCTGCCCGTCGTAATTGGCGGAGAACGACGGGCCGACGAGGGCCGGCGCCATGCCGCCGCCCGTGCCACCAGGCCCATGACACTGGCCGCACTCCTTCTCGTACAACGTCGCGCCGCGTGCGGCCTGCGGCTCGGTGTAGACGCCGTCCCACACCGAGGGAGTAGGCTGCGCGCGCAGGACGAACTCGACGCTTGAGAGCCCCCACACGGCCACGCAGCAGACGAGGATGGAACGGTCGCACATGGTAACCTCCCGCGCCGGTTGCTGGCGAGGCCGGCAACCGGCGAGAAGTCGAAGGCAGACAGCCCAAGGCAGCAGCGATCACTCGCGATCGGTGGTGCGCTTCAGCTCGCTCTGCGGGATCGCGAATGCGATGTACTCGCTCGAGTAGGTGCCACCGCCGATGGCCACAATGATGTACTGGCGCCCGTCGACCATGTACGTCATCGGGTTGCCGCTCTGCGGCGCCGGCATCCAGACGGCGCCCACTTCCGCGCCGGTCTTCTTGTCATACGCGCGCAGCATTGCGCCTCGGGGTCGTCCCGGAGGCGCTGTCAGCATCGGATCGCCGACGATGACCAGGGACTTCGTGACAACGATGCCGACGATGCCCTGCTGGCCGGTCTTCGGGATGTCGAGGCCCTTGAGGAGCGGGCTATTGCGCACCGCATCCGGTGTATCGCCGTGCGGCACCTGGAACGCGAGCGCGCCCTGGTTGAGATCGATGGCCGAGATCACACCGTAGGGTGGCTTGACGATGGGCAGCCCACCGAGGCCCTCGGTGAGGGGCGTCGGCCCACGAGGCCCAAAGCTCTCTTCCTTGCCGAAGTGCTCCGATTCCCAGATGGGAATCCGATGCTTCGCCTGAACCGCCGGGTCGACCACCTTGAAGTAATCCGCGCTGATCGCCGTCGCCGAGACCTGCGAGTTGTAGGCCTGCGTGTAGAAGGTGGCGGTCTCGGGATCGAAGCCCGAGCCTGGCCAGTTGACGCCGCCCATCGTGTTGGCCACGTTGATCGCGCCGAAGATCTTGCCGTCGGGAATCACGGCCGGTACGAACGGGGTCTGCTCCCAGTGGTACTTCTTGAGGTTCTCCAGCGCCTGAGCCCGCAGGGCTGGCGTGAAGTCGATCACATCGTCCGTTGCCAGGAAATTGCGTGAGTACGCGGGAGGCTTGCTCGGAAAGGGTTGCGTCGGCGAGGTCTTTTCGCCGGGCACGTTCGACTGCGGCACGGGGCGCTCGGGCATCGGCCAGATGGGCTCACCGGTGAGGCGATCGAAGACATAGAGCCAGCCCTGCTTGCTGGCCTGAGCTACGAGCTTGCGCGGCTTGCCGTCAATCGTCGCATCGACGATGAGCGGCGCGCCGACGGTGTCGTAGTCCCAGATCGGATGATGCACGAACTGGAAGTGCCACTTCTTCTTTCCGGTCTTGAGATCGACGGCCACGAGGCTCTCGGCGTAAAGGTTCTCGCCGGGCCGGTTGCCGCCGTAGATGTCGATCGTCGGCGACTCGACGGGCAGGTAGACGAGACCAGCCTCCGGATCGGCCGACATCTCCGTCCACACGCCGACGTTCCCGGTCCACTCCCACGACCCGTTCTCCCAAGTCTCGTTGCCGGGTTCGCCCGGATACGGGATTGTGTTGAAGCGCCAGATCTGCTTGCCAGTCCGCGCGTCGAACGCCCTGACCAGTCCTTTGGCGTTCACCGAGAACTCGTAGCGCAGACCCTCGGCCATGGACGACTGCACGATGATGGTGTCCTTGACGACAAGGGGCGTGGAGTGTGTGCCGATCTCGCCGGTTTCAAGCGGGATCCGCTTGTCCTTCATGTAGACCACGCCCTCTTTCAAATCGATCATCCCGTTCTTTCCGAAGGACGGAATGGGATCGCCCGTCTTCGCGTTGAGCTCGACCAACCGGTAACCGATGGTCACGAAGACGATGCGCTCGTCGCCGCGGCCGTCGGTCCAG
This sequence comes from Vicinamibacterales bacterium, assembly GCA_035538015.1. Classification (GTDB taxonomy): domain Bacteria; phylum Acidobacteriota; class Vicinamibacteria; order Vicinamibacterales; family UBA2999; genus VFZN01. The sequence continues at coordinate 518 of DATLLC010000120.1, read as the reverse complement.
TAGGAGAGGCCGCGGCCCGAGAGCTTGCGTGGGGCCACCTCGGCACGACGGCCCTCGTCGAGCGAGTAGACCCACTTCTGCTCGCCGGTCCTGGCGTCGAGCGCCACGACGGCACGCCGCGTGCCGCCGACGGCGTAGATCACGTCCTTGACCATCAACGGTGTGCCTTCGAGCTTGAACTCGAGGCGTGGGCCCAGGTTGTCGGTCTTGAGACGCCAGGCCACCTCGAGCTTGTTGAAGTTGGTGGCGTCGATCTGGTCCAGCGGGGTATAGCGGCTGCCCTTGACGTCGCCGGAGTAGTGCGGCCATTCGCCGTTGTCGGTGCTCGGGAAGACCGGCCCGCCGGTCTGACCAGAGACGCGTGGCGAAAACTGGAGCACGGCGACGAACGCGGCGAGCAGCAGCAGCGCGGGCACGTGGTGGCTGACGGTGCGCGGCATGAGAGCGCCTCCTCGAGCGAACGATTTGGGCGGAGGCCGCGCGGGACCGGCGCGGCGCCTGCGGGGACTCCTGGTGCC
>DATLLC010000119.1:0-11289 GCA_035538015.1 Vicinamibacterales bacterium | reverse complement strand
CTCGATGACGGCGCTGAGCACACCTACCAGGCGGCCCTCGCGCATCGCCGGCACCCGCACCGCGAACCCGTAACCGGGCCCGCCGGGCGGAACGGTGCTGATCGCGCCCACCACCGGCTGCTGGCGCCTGACCAGCTCGCGGACGCTGTCCGGTTCATGGGCCTTGGAAAGGGCCGTGCCCCACGCCAGTCGGGTGCTCATCAGCTGCTGTCCCTCTGGCGAGAGCAGGATGACAGAGAACCAGCCCTGCTGCGCGAGCTGGGCGCGTCGGGCTTCGGCATGGAAGGTCTGCAGGTCGCCGGCCTGAAGGGCAGGCGAGGTTGCCAGCACGCCGAGCGAGCGGATGATCGCCTCTAGTTCACGATCGAGCGCCGCGGCGTCGACTCGGGCCGAGTCCAGCAGACGGCGCTCGATGACCGCACGGTTTCCCGAGAAGGTCTGGGCCACGAGGATGGCGGTCAGCATGGCGCCGGGCAGCATGGCGCCCAGCACGAGGAAGAGCAGATAGACGCGAAGAGGAACGATTGGCGGCCGCATCGGAACCGCGGGGAGGCGTGATCGGAAGTGTAATACGAAGGGTTGCGGCCAGTAGGGCCAATCTGCGATGGTGCACCGGTGGGAGCGTCGCATGCACCTCAACCAGCCATTGACCTATGGGATTCTCTTGAGCGCGATCATCGCCTCCGGTGGGCTCCTCGCCATGTCGACCACCACGGGACAGGACGCCCTGTTCTCGGAGGCGGAGGCCTACGAGCGGTTCATGGGCCGCTGGAGCCGCCAGATCGCCTCGGCGCTGGTCGGCTTCGCGGGCGTCGGTGACGGCGACGCGGTGCTCGATGTCGGCGCGGGCACCGGTGCGCTCGCGGCCGCCGCGGCCGAGGCCGCGCCTTCCAGCCGCATCATCGGTATCGATCCAGCCGCACCGTATGTCGCGCTCGCGCAGGCGCGCCATCCCGGCGATCGAATCCGCTTCGAGGTCGGCGACGCGCAACAAATGCGATTCGCCGACGCCACCTTCGATCGCACGCTGTCGCTGCTGGTGCTCAACTTCATTCCCGACGCCGCCAAGGCCCTCGACGAGATGCGCCGCGTCACCCGCCACGGCGGCACCGTGGCGGCCGCGGTCTGGGACTACGGCGACGGCATGCAGATGCTGCGGACGTTCTGGGATGAAGCCGTCGCGCTCAACCCCGGGAGCGCGGCGAAGGACGAGCGGAACATGCCGTTCTGCCGCGCGGGTGAGCTCGGCGCGTTCTGGCGCAAGCGAGGAATGGAGCAGGTCGTCGAGCAGGGACTGACGATCGAGACGCGCTTCACGGGATTCGAAGACTACTGGGGCCCGTTCCTCGAGAAACAGGGCCCGGCCGGCGCGCATGTCGCGTCGCTCTCGCTGGCCGCGCGCAACCAGCTCCGGGAACGCCTGCGCCGGCGCTTGCTGGGCGATGGTCCCGATCGGCCCATCGTACTCACGGCCCGCGCCTGGGCAGTGCGCGGCATCGTGCCATGAGCGGCGAGGAGCGTCCGGAGGATCGGCGATGTCGCTCGCTGCCTGCCTCTTGACCGCCGCCAGTCTCCTGGCGTCGGCGGCGCCGGGCGCTCAGGATCCGCCGCGAGGGATCGTCATCGACGCGTTGCCGGTGTCAGAGGATCCGTCGCAGAGCTATGCACTGTACCTGCCCAGCGACTACGCGCCAGACCGTACGTGGAGCCTGCTGCTTGCCTTCCACCCGAGCGCCCGCGGTCGAGCGCTCGTCGACAAATACCGCGCCGCCGCCGAGCGCTACGGCTACATCGTCGCCGGGTCGAACAACTCCCGGAACGGGTCCTGGCAGGAGACCATCCGTGCGGTCCGCGCGATGTCGGGCGATGTCGGGCGGCGGTTCGCGGTCGATGCACAGCGGGTCTATCTGACCGGGCACTCCGGTGGAGCGCGGGTGGCAATGGAGGTCGCGCTCGGGCCCAATGACATCGCGGGGGTCATCGCATCGAGTGCGGGCTTCCCCGACGCCAGGCCCAGAACGTCGGTGAAGTTTCCCGTGTTCGCGACCGTCGGTCTGGAGGATTTCAACTATCTGGAGATGGTGCGGCTGGACGAGAGGCTCACGTCGGCACACTACCTCGCGGTCTTCGACGGCGGGCACGAGGTGCCGCCGGATGCGGTCGCAATCGAGGCCGTGGAGTGGCTCGAGCTGCAGGCGATGCGCAGCGGCCGAAGGGCCAGGGATCCCGCCCTGGTCGAGTCGCTCTTCGCCTCGCGAACCGAGCGCCTGCGGGTCGGCTCCGATCTGCCGGCGCAGCTGCGCCTGCTGCGCGCGACCGTGGCCGATTTCGCTGGCCTGCGCGACACGACGGACCTGCAAACGGCCGTGGACGCGCTGGCGAAGAATCCCCAGCTGAAGAGTGCGCGGGCCCGGGAGCGCTCGGAGCTCGAAGCCGAAGCGCGGGTGCTGGACGAGGCGATGCAGTCGGAGGCTCGCCTGCGCGACCCGCCCGCGCGCGGCGCCGCTCTCGCACGGTTACGGACGCTGTTCGAGAGCTGGTCCCGCGCCGCCACCGGCAGCGACCCGTCGCCGGAACGGGCACGGGCGCGCCGCCTGCTGGGCGCGGTCGCGGCGGGCGCCACCGAGCGGGTAACGGACGCCGAGTACCGAGCGCTCGTGCAGCAATACCGGCGACGCTAGCGACGCTTCGGCGCCGTCCCGCTGGTTCGTTTCGCAGCGCGCTTCTTCGTGCCCTTCGTGCTTCTCTTCGTGCCCTTCGTGCTCCGCTTCGTGTCCTTCGTGTCTCCCTTCGTGTCTCCGTTCGTGGCCTTCGTGTTGCCAGGCTCGGCGTAGTGATACGCCTCCTCGAGCCACTCGGTGATCGGCGCCTCCACTTCGTCGCGGTGCCGAATCTGAATGACGTGCACCGCTTTCGCGGCGGAGGACCGAATCACCTTGCGAATCTGAGTCGCCTGGACGGTCCGGCCGAGGAACACGTTCAGTTCGAGGAAGTTCCGCTTGGGGCGCACGAAGAAATAGCAGGAGCGGCGCGAGAACATAATCGAGTGATGGGAGGCGTAGATGCGCTGGTCCCCGAAGTCCGCGGCCGTCTCACGCACCCGCTCCCAGGCCTCGCGCAGATCGTCGTCGAGATCCGAGGTGAGCGCCGCCTCTGTGGTCGTCCAGCAGTCGTGCGGGTCCCCTTCCTCGACCCACTGCTTGCAGTGATAACAGGTGTGTCCGCCCATGGTCGCTTGTTGGCCGAAATCGTTGGCGGCCTCGCGCGTCACAGGCCCGGGTAGATGCCAAGGTAAATCATCACGATCCCGACCGTGTCCATGAAGCCGTGGGCCAGGATACCCGCCCAGAGGTTGCGGCCGGTTGCCAGGTACAGCGCAGCGAAGACCCCCCCGGAGAGCGCCGTGGCGACGACACCGGCCGCCCCCTGATACAGGTGGACGGCGCCGAAGATGGCCGAGCTCACGAGGAGCGCCACCACCCATGCGGCACCCGAGAACCGCCCAATCTCCGCAACCCGCGTCATGATCCAGCCGCGGTACACCATCTCCTCCATGAAGGCCGCCAGCGTCCAGACGAGCGCCAGCCAGATCGCCAGCCGGGCTTCGTCGCCGACGATGGGGCGGAACATCGAGACGTCGGGCAGCTGGCCGGACGTGGCACGCGCGAGCAGGGGCTCGATGATGTACAGGCCCAGCGCCTGATAGGCCACGCCCACGACCAGCCCGATGGCCAGGATGCGACCGGGGTGCGCAGGCCAACGCAGGCCCACAGCTCGCCAGCCCGGTCCCCGCCACCAGAAGAACACCGTGGCGGCGAGCAGCAACCAGGGCGTGGAACTGTAGGCGACGTAGCCGAGCAGTCCAGCGGCCACGATGAGCGCGGCGATGACCAGTTCGACGAGCGCCCACCCGGCATCGATGGGCGCCGCTTTCGCACCCGATACGGCCATGCCGCCTGACATGGTGTGAACCCCGGTTCGTGCGCCAGGCTTCGCCTTACCCCGTGGTCCCCGACAAGCCGAGCTGCCGGATCACCACGTCCTCCTCGACCTCGAAGGTGAGATCGCGCGGCCTGAGGCGCCAGCCATCGTAGATCCGGAGGGCGGCAACCGCCAGCAGCGCGAAGGCGACATACATCCAGGGACCGAGGCTCCCGCCAAGCGCCATCCGCTGCAGGTCATCGAGCCGGAACGCGAACACGTGCAGGCCGACCAGGGAGAGAGGCGCCCCGACGCGGAGTGAGGTGGGATCCACTCGCCTCGCGCAGGCGAACGGGACAGCCCGGCAGCCGAGGGTCAGCACCTCGCAGAGGACCAGGCCCGACGCCGCGTGCATCGCGGCAACCGGCGCTGCCGCCGCCCATCCCCATAGCCAGGCGCCCAACGCGAGGACTCCCAGGCTCACGGGCAGGATACCGAGGGTCATGAGCACGGCGCGTGTCGCGTTCGCACACGACGCGGTGCCGCCAGCGGTCAGCCTGATGGTCCAGTTCGCCGGGAGCTCGGCAGGCGCGGTGAAGGCACTCCGCAGGCCCACGCTGAGCGAGAAGGCCAGCACCAGCGGCACCGACACCAAGTAGTCGTAGGGCGCATCGAGCGGCAGCGGTCGGCCGCGGACGCTGGCCGATGTCAGCCGGAGACCGGCCAGAGCGAGGCCGAGACCGAGGTAGGTGGCGACGACCAGCAGCGGCCGGCCATTGCGGACGACCGTGAGCACAGTGAAACGGAAGAGCGCGCGCGACGTGGACCGCCACAGGACGAGGCGTCCAAGGACAGCGACCGCGGAAGGCAGCAGTGGACCGGATCGGTTCTCCTGTCTGGACTCGATCGCGCGTCGGGCGCTCGCTCGCGCCGGAAGCAGGTAGGCGGCCACGGCCAGGAGCGCCGCCCCCAGCGTCGCCGTACCCGCCGACCGTGCCGCCGAGGCGGCCCCCGGAATCACGGGTCCCGCCATCCATGAATAGACCGCGATGAACCACGCCGGAGGCCAGCCGGTGCCGTTCCCCTGGCGCAGCTCGCGAACGAGGCCTGGCACGATCCCCGGAAGGAACATGAACGATTCGACGAGCAGCAGGACCGTCACGAGTTGCAACAGCACGGCGGCCTTGCGCGCCGCGGCGGGGCCGAGGGCGACGAGGAGCAGCCCCCGCACGAGAAGGAGCGCACAGAAGACGAACAGGCCCGAGAGCACGGTGGCCGCGAGGTGCCCGGCAAAGACTTCTGGAATCGTGCCGATGGATGGGTGTGCCGACCCGGCAAGCCCATAGAGAACGGCCGTCGGCAGGGCGATGGCGATGATGAACGCGAGGGCCACCGCCAGCGACGCGGTCAGGCGCGCGGCGGCTACGGTGCGGCTGCCGACCGGCAGCACGCCCAGAATCTGCTGATCCGTCTTGTCGGGGAACAACGCGTCCCAGAGCACGGATGCGATCAGCATGGCGGCGAGCATCGACCAGACCACGAAGAACAGCCGATCGGTGAGCGCGACCGTCTGCAGCGCGTCGAGCGATCGGCGCCGGATCCAGGGATAGACGCTGGTCCGTTGCACCGCGTAGAAGAGCGGCGGCACCAGCAGGAGCGCCGCGCTCCAGATGACGAAGTACTCCGCGGCCACTTCGCGCGAGGCGAGGGCCGCATCCATCAACCGGCCGAAGGACATGCGGAGGAGCCGGCGCCACTGCCGCCGTTCCGCCTCCCGTGACCTGGGTGCCATGCTCAACTCAGGGTGACGGTGGGTTTCAGTGCCGTGCCACGTCGGCCAGCGCTCGCCCGACGCGCTCGACGTCGGCATCGACGGCCAGCGACGCGAACACCTCCTCCAGCGATGCCGCTCGCGAGAGCTCGCGAAGCCGGCTGACGGAGTCCTGCGCGACGACCAGGCCCTGGTGGAGGATCAGGACGTCCGAACACACTTTCTCGACCATGTCGAGAACGTGCGAGCTGTAGACGATCACCTTCCCTTGCGCGGCCAGCGTCCGGACCAGGCTTCGCAGGATCAGTGTGGAACCAAGGTCGAGGCCCGAACACGGCTCGTCGAGGATCACGACCTCGGGGTCGTGCAGCAGCGCGGCCGCGATCAACACCTTCTGCCTCATGCCCTTGGAGTAGGAGGCCAGCGGTGTGTACCGGTCCGACGACAATCCGAACAGCTCGAGATACTGATCGGTTCGGCGCTCGACATCCCGATCGGACAGATCCCGCAACCCGCCCACGAGCGCGAGATAGTCGGGCGCCGTCAGGTAGCCGTAGAGCCGCGGCTCCTCGGGCACGTACCCCAGCACCAACTGATAGCGCGGCAGATCGTCGTGGATGCTGTCGCCACGCCACGTGACCTGGCCGCGAGTCGGATGGAGCAGCCCGGTCAGCATGTTGATGGTCGTGGACTTCCCCGACCCATTGGGTCCCAGCAGGCCAATTACCTGCCCTGGCCTCGCGGTGAAGCTGAGGCCCTTTAGAGCGAGGCTCCCGCCATACGACTTCGACAGCGCTACAGCAGACAGCATGATGACCTCCGCTACTCCCCGCGCAGGGCGGTACTCGGCTCAATGCGCTGCGCGCGACCTAGCGGCACTAGGCACGACAGGACGGTGATCGCAGCGAGGACACCGGCGATGATCAGCAGGACGTAGGGGTCCGTCAGGCTGGCGCCGGGGACGACCGCCCTGGCGCGCGCAGACGGCATGAATACCGCATCCCACGCGACAACGAAGGCGACTCCGACCAGCACGCCGATCCCCACGTGCCTGAAGGCCTGGCGCAACACCATGCCGCGTATCTGGGAAGGCACCGCACCGATCGCCATGCGAATGCCAATCTCCCTCCGCCGGCTGCCGACGGCGCGGGAGGTGACCGCGAAGAGGCCGACCGCGGCCAGACCGATCGCGATGGAGGTGAGCGCCAGCAGAAGCCGGCCCGAGACGCGGCCATTCCACTCGGCGTCGCTCGTGGCTTGGCCTAACGTGGCCAGGCTGTACAACGGGAGGTTTGGATCGAGTCGCCGCACCGCGTCGCGCAGCACGGCGGCCGACGCCTCCGGGCTCAGCTCGGAGCGGACCATCCACGAGATTGTGGCAGGGGGACTCGATGCCAGGGGCTGGTAGACAATCGCCTCCGGTTCCGAGGCTGCACGCTGACGAATGACCGGCGCCACGCCGACGATGGTGAGCCACTCAGCCGGCTCGCTGGCGGCCTCTGAAACGTAGCCCACACGCTGTCCGAGTGGATCGCCGCCCGGAAACAGGATGGCCGCCAGGTGTGCGTTGATCAGCACCGGAGTCGACGCCGGTCCCGGCTCCGCCGGCAGGTCGCGGCCCGGCTCGATACCTAGCCCGAGCGTGTCGAAATACCCGGGACCGATCGACACCTGGCGCACCGCGATCGGCTCGGACGCCGGGGTGTCCCACGCGCGCAGCTGCCGTTCGGGAGCCGGTCGCACCGGCAACACGCTCGTGGCGGCGGCGGATCGGATACCGGGAGCACCGTCGAGGCTCTCCCTCAGCTGTCGCAGGAAGGTGCGCCTGGCCGGAGCGTCGGGGTAACGCTCGGCGGGGAGGGTCAGCGTGGCAGTCAGGACATCGGGCGTGTTGAGTGCGGGGTCGGTGGGAAGGCCCGAGCCGGATACGCGCCAGCCCAGCGCCAGATTCGCGAGCATGACCACGCCAAGCGCCAGCTCCACCACGAGGAAGGCGTCGGTCCATCGGCTGGCGCTCCGGGTGCGCGCGATGGTCGGCCCGCCCTGCCGCAGGACCGCCTGGGGATCGGAGCGGGAGGCCTGGAGGGCAGGAATCAATCCGAACACCAGGATCGCGATCGTCGACACAGCGAAGAGCGCCGCCAGGACGCGGCCATCGATGACGTAGTCCATCCAGTAGGGCAGGACGTTGGCCGGAATGCCCGACCGGAAGAGCTGAACGCCGCCGACACTGACCGCCAGGCCGAGTAGTCCTGCGACCGACGCCAGGAGCGTCGATTCGATGAGCAGCTGCCGCACGATACGGAGACGGGTGGCGCCAAGGGAAGTCCTGAGCGCGATCTCGCGCTCGCGGTGGAGGGCACGCCCGAGCAGCAGATTTGCGACGTTGGCACACGAGATGAGCGCGACGAGGCATCCGACGGCGATGAACGCGAGCCACGCCGGATCGAAGAGGCGGCCGAGAAATCGCTCGTTGATCGAGGTGACGTGTGCACGAACGCCGGTTCCACCGTCCGCGTCGGCCGGCGCGTCGCTCTGGAACTGTGTCTCGATCTCGGCGCGTGCTAACGAGACGTCGGCGCCCGCCCGCACCCGGCCAACCACCCGGAGGACGCGAGCCGTCCGCGTCGTCTTCTGCAGCGCGGGCATGCGCTCGAGAGGCTGCCAGATGTCAGCGACCGCGGGGAAGCCCGACGCCCGCTCGATCACTCCGACAACGGTCGTGGGGAGACCATCGACCAGCACGGTCCGGCCGAGCACGGCCGGATCGGCCTTGTACTTCGCCTTCCAGATCCCCTCGGACAGGATCGCCACCGGCGAGCCGCCGGGCGCGCCATCATCATCGGTGAACGACCGGCCGAGGAAGGGCTGGATGGACAGCAGCGTCAAGGTCCCGGCAGCAACGTAGCTGCGCTCCACACGATCCGGAGCCTCGTGCTCGTTCGCCAAGCTGGCGGAACCGGAGACGAAGGCGCCGAGCGCCGTGGAAACCGCCACGTCCCTCAGGTCCGCGAACTCCGGCCACGAAAGCCCTCGGTCCGTGCCCGCCGCGTCGCGCGTCGAGACGTAGATCACTCGACGGGCATCCGGGATAGGGAGCCCTCTGATGGTGTGGGCGTTCAGGATCGTGAACATCATGTTGTTCACGCCGATGCCAAGCGCCAGGACGAGGACGGCCGTCACCGTGAAGCCGCGGTCGCGCGAGAGGACGCGCCACCCAAAGCGGGCGTCCTGGAGCAGGGCATCCACGACCGGCAGACCGCGTTGGTCCCGATAGCGTGTCTTTACTTGGCTCATGGTTCGTGCTCCAGCAGCCGGTTGACCAGGAGCACCGTCCGGGCCCAGAGCTGTTCCTCGGCCGCCAGCTGCCTGCGGCCGGACGCCGTGATCCGGTAGAAGCGGGCCCGGCGGTTGTTCTCGCTCATGCCCCAGTCGCTGCCGATCCACCCTTTCTGCTCGAGGCGGAGGAGCGCCGGATAGATGGTGCCCTGGTTGAGGTTGAGGGCTCCCTGCGCCACCTGCTCGATCCGCCGGGCAATGCCGTAGCCGTGCAGCGGCCCCAGCGCCGCCAGCGTCTTCAGCACCATGAGGTCGAGCGTGCCATAGGGCACCTCGGCATCGGCTGCCATGCGCACACTCCTGTCGAAAGGCCACGGAGCGTGGCACGACTTCTGTTGGCTGTCAACAGGGAGCGCGAACCGGTGACCGGCAGACGGCAACCGGCAACCGGCAACCGAGGCTCGGCCGGTGCAGATCGCCGATGATGGGGCCATCAGGAGGTGGACCCGTGCGGCAGCTGCGTTATTCGGTCGCCTCGAGCCTGGATGGATTCATCGCGGGGCCCAACGGCGAATACGACTGGATCGTGATCGATCCCGAGATCAACTTCGCGGCGATCTACGAGGGCTTTGGCGGTCTCGTGATGGGACGCAAGTCGTACGAGGTGTATGTCGCCTCGGGCGGCGGCGAGGGACCGGCCCTTCCCGTGTATGTCTACTCACGTACCCTGCCGGAGGGCACGCGCAAGGACGTCACGATCGTCAGGGACGCCGCGGCCCATGTCGCCGCGCTCAAGCGGGAGGATGGCAAGCCGTTGTGGCTCTGGGGCGGCGGTGAACTGTTCGCGGACCTCGCCCGCGCCGGCCTCGTCGACGGCGTGGACGTGGCGATCATTCCCGTGATGCTCGGGAGCGGCATCCCGCTGATGCCGGTCCGCGGTCCGCGGCTACTCCTCGAACTGCGGACACATCGCCTCTACCCAAAGACGGGGACGCTGTTCCTCGAATACGACGTGCGGCCTGCTTGACAGGTAAACGGGGCGCGAGCCTGATGCGGCCCGCGCCCCGTCACCACGATTCCGCGTGGATCGCGGCTACTTCTGCACGATGATTTCGTTCGACGGCAGCCCCGGTCCACGTGAATTGATGGCCCGGACGCGAACGAAGTAGGTGCCGGGCGGCGCCTGAGTGGTGAAGCTGGTCACGTTCCCCACCTGGATCGTGGCGATATCGGACAGCCCGGGATCGCTGCCTGCCTCGATCAGATAGCCCACCGGCGCTTCGCCACCGGCAGCGGGCGGCGACCAGGAGAGATTCACCGTCGTGCCCTCTCCGCTCGTCGTCAGCGCCTCCGGTGCCTGGGCGCTGCCCGGCGCGGCGACCACGAGCTCCTCGGTCGGATTGGAGTCCCCGTGATCGTTCATCGCGCGCACCCGGACGTAATAGACGCCGTAAGGCACGTCGGTGCTGAACGTGGTCTCCTCGCCGACTTTGACTGCCGCGACATCGGCGAGCCCCGGCGCGGTTCCGGCTTCGATCACGTAGTCGGTGGGCGCCGTCTCGGGCGAGTCGGCCGACGACGCCACCCAGGTCAGCGTCGTCTGCGTGCCGCTCCAGTTCGCCGTGAGGTCGGTCGGCGAGGACAGTTGTGAGCCGATGCGGAACAACACCGGATCGCTGCTCGCCGAGTTGCCGAGGGCGTTCCTGGCACGCAGGCGCACGTAGTAGCTGCCCGTCGACAGGGTGAGAGTGGCGCTCAGCACGTTCCCGAGCGATCTCCCGTTGATGACCTCCGATCCCCACATCGTTCTCCCGATGTAGAGGATGTAACTGGTGGGCGCTCCTCCCGACGGGTTCCGCTGCCAGGTCACGGTCACCTGCGTGCCGGAGACGCTGGCCCGCACGTTGACGGGTCGCAGCGGCGCGGTAGTGCTAGTGCTCACGGGCACGGTGGCCGTGTCGGTGGCCGTCGTGCCGGCCGCATTTCTCGCCACCAGCGTGAACGTCGTCGACGTCGTCGCGCTGACGGTTCTCGTCGCCGAGCCGCTCAAGGCCACCGCGGCGCCATTGAGGGTTGCCGACGTGGCATAGGTCGTCCGCCAGGTGACGAGCGCCGTGGTCGCGCTTTGTCTCGTGGCCGTGATGGTGGCGGTCGGCGGTAGCGCGGACACGGTGGCTGTGTCCGTCGCCGTCGTTCCGGCGGCATTTCTCGCCACCAGCCTGAACGTCGTCGACGTCGTGGAGCTGACAGTCATCGTCGCTGAGCCGTTCAGGGCGCGGGCAGTGCCGTTGATGGTGGCCGACGTGGCATAGGTCGTC
>DATLLC010000118.1:0-4290 GCA_035538015.1 Vicinamibacterales bacterium | reverse complement strand
GCATCGGCCGCCGAGCTCGTCCAGAAATCGAAGGCCATCGTCGCCTCCGGCGGCCTGCACCATCCCGCCAAGGCGAAGTCCGTCATCTTCCTCTTCATGAACGGCGGGCTGTCGCAGGTGGACAGCTTCGACCGCAAGCCGATACTGGACCAGTACCACGGCCAGCCGCTGCCCGGCGGTACGGTAGCCACCGAGCGCAAGACCGGCTCGCTGATGAAGTCGCCGTTCACGTTCCAGCGCTACGGCAAGAGCGGGCTGGAAGTGAGCGAGCTCTTCCCGCATGTCGGGGCGTGCGCCGACGACATCTGCGTGATCCGATCGATGCACACGGACATCCCGAATCACGAGCCGTCGATGCTGATGATGAACACCGGCCACATCCAGGTCGGACGGCCGTCGATCGGATCGTGGCTCACCTACGGGCTGGGCTCGGAAAACAAGAACCTGCCCGGCTACGTCGTGCTCTGCCCCGACGTGCCGACCACGGTCGGCCCGCCGCTGTGGAACAGCGCGTTCCTGCCGGCAATGCATCAAGGGACCTACATCCCGAGCAAGGTGGAACGGCCAGATCAGATTGTCGGCAAGGATTTCGATCCGAAGAAGCTCGTCTCCTTCATCCACAACAAGTCGTTCACGCTGCCCGAGCAGCGGCGGGAACTGGATTTGCTCGAGGCGCTCGACACGATGCAGCGGGGCTCCACGACGCCCGATCCGAACCTCGAAGCCGCGATCGGCTCGATGGAAGTGGCCTACCGGATGCAGACCGAGGCGCCCGATGTCTTCGACATCCGGAAGGAGACGACGGCGACACTCGAGCTCTACGGCCCCGGCAGCACCGCACGCGGGTGCCTGATGGCCGTGCGGCTGGTCGAGCGCGGCGTTCGCATGGTCCAGGTCTACTACGCGAAGGGCGATCCGTGGGACGCCCATGCGGACATCCAGCAGCACCGCAAGAACGCGAAGGACTCGGATCAGCCTTTTGCCGCGGTGATCAAGGACTTGAAGTCACGCGGGCTCCTCGACTCGACATTGGTCGTGTGCGGGTCGGAATTCGGACGGACACCGGTGGTCGAGGTGGGCGGGGGCGCCGGCGGCATCGCGAGCGGCCGCGATCACAACCCGTTCGGGTTCACCGTCTGGCTGGCGGGCGGCGGCGTGAAGGGCGGCGTCACCCATGGCGCCACCGACGACTTCGGCTTCAAGGCAATCGACAAGCCCGTGCACGTGCACGACCTCCACGCGACGATCCTGCACCTGCTGGGCATCGACCACACGAAGCTCACCTACCAGTACAGCGGACGCGACTTCCGTCTCACTGACGTCTCGGGCAACGTGATCCACGAGATTCTGGTGTAAAGAGACTATCGATCTGATGATCGGCTGACGTGGTGATGTCTCGATCGATCTTCAGTTCTGATGAACTGCTGATCTGCTGATCGAATCGGTTGATCTATCGGTTGATCTATCTGCGATCTATCTGCGACTTGTCGGCAACCCTGGTGAGGATGTTATGCCCGGTGCCGGTGTCCACCCGGAGCCGCGCCACCGCCTCGTCCTTCCGCTCGAACATGACCAGCGTGTCCTTGAAGCCGAACGCCTCGTTGCCGTAGTACGACAGCTTCTCCGGTGCCCGTGAGGCGGCCAGGTCCGCGAAGACGAGCGCGCCGTTCTCCACCGCAATCCGCACCTTCGAGTCCCGGCCGCGGCCGCGGCCGCCGAAGATGCCCGCATAGTGTTGCAGGTCGCCCTGGAACGTGCGGCTGCGATCCGGTGGCCGAGGCAGCACGACATCCGCGATCTGGCGTGCCAGGTCCCTGGGCGCGACGGGACCGGCCGTGTTCAGCAGCACGACGACAAACAGATCATCGTCCGGGTAGAACTCGACTTCCGAGAGGAAGCCCGAGATGCCGCCGCCGTGCGCGATGGCGCGGCGGCCGCCGATCTCGGCCACCGCGATCCCCAGGCCATAGCGAATCCGCGTGCCGTCGTTGAGGACGCCGGGGGTGATCATCTCGCGGTACGACTCGGGCTTCAGCACCCTGCCGCCGTGAAGCGCCCGGGTCCACGCCACCAGGTCGGCGGTGTTGGAGCAGAGTGAGCCCGCCGCGTACGGCCAGAGGTGATCGAGATACGCCTTGAGCACGAGCTGCCCGTTCTCCGTGTCATAGCCGTGCGCGTGGTTCTTCCGGATCGTACGCCCGCTGCAGTAGTAGGAGTCGGGCATTCCCACGCGGTCGAACAGGTTCGCCTTGACGAAGGCCTCGTAGGTCGTGCCGGAGACCTTCTCGATGATGAGTCCCAGCAGGAAGAACGCCGAGTTGTTGTAGGTCTGCTGTTCACCCGGCGCGAACTCGAACGGTTGCCCGCCGAACAGCGTCACGAGCTCCTGGCGGGGCCGCTCCAGCCGCTGGAACTCACGGAACTCCGGCATCTCGGTGTAGCCCTTGATGCCAGAGGTGTGATTCAGCAGCCGCCGAACCTTCACGCGGTGGCCCTGGCTCGGATAGTCCGGCAGCAACGTCGTCAGCTCGTCGTCCAGCGACAGCTTGCCCTGTTCAGCGAGGAGCAGGATGGCAGCCGCGGTGAATTGCTTGGTCACCGAGCCGATTTCGTAGGTCGCTTTCGGAGGTGTCGGGACGGCGAGCTCGAGATCCGCAGAACCGTACTCCTTCACCAGCAGCGTCGCGCCACCCTTGACGACCGCCACGGAGGCGCCGGCGATCTTGCCGTCCTTGATGGGCGCCTCGAGGATGGCGTCGATTGGCGCCGTCGCGCTGGTCTGTGCGGATGGTGAGACGCAGGCGATCAGCGCCGCAGCAAGGATGACGAGGAATGCGAAACGGCGAACGGGGACGCGAGTCATGCAGGCCTCCCGACCTCGAGCTCGAGCGTGGACTGCGCGAGGCTATCACGGAGACGGGCGCGCCATCGGGCGAGCCCCGGCGTCACGGTCACGCCTGTTCGAGGGCGCGCCGCAAGTCCTCGATCAGGTCGGCCGGCTCCTCCAGTCCGACGTTGAGGCGGACGAGGCGCTCCCGGCGGGCGCCGAGCCGCGGCAGGTCCAGATATGCCATCACGAGGCTGGTCACGCCGCCCCAGCTGAAACCGATCCGAAACAGGCGCAAGGCATCGACGAACCGGGTGGTGCGGGCGGCCGTCCAGTCCTCGCCGAGCACGATCGAGAACACGCTCGCCGAGCCCGTGAAGTCGCGGGCCCAGATGGCGTGGCCAGGGCAGCCTGGCAGGGCCGGGTGGAGCACCTCGGCGACCTCGGGCCGCTCCGCGAGCCAGCGCGCCACCGACAGGGTGCTCTGTTCGAGGCGCTCGAGCCGCACGCCGAGCGTCTGCAGACCGCGCAGCGCCATCGCACAGTCGTCGGGTGAGACCGCCATGCCGATCAGGCGATGGGCACGGCCGACGCAGGCATAGGCCTCCTGATGTGCGACCGACACGGTGCCGAGCAGCAGATCACTGTGCCCTCCGACATACTTCGTGAGGGCCTGCACACTGACGTCCACGCCATGCGCGAAGGCGTCGAACAGCACGCCGGCGGCGTAGGTGTTGTCGAGCGCTACGGCGACGCCTCGGGCCCGTGCCGCGGCGACAATGCCCGGTAGATCCTGCACTTCCATGGTGATCGAGCCCGGGCTCTCGCACCAGATCAACGTCGTATCGGGCCGGATCCGCACGGCGATGCCGTCTCCGATCAGCGGATCGTAGCGTTCGACCTCGATACCGAGGCCGGCGAGCAGGTCATCGCCGAGTTCGGCGGTGGGCCCGTACACGCTGTCTGGAATGAGCACGTGCGAGCCGGCGCGGCAGTACGCCAGAAACACGAGCGCCAGCGCCGCCTGTCCCCCGGGCGCCACGAAGCAGTGATGCGCGCCCTCGAGCGCCGCGATGCGCGAACCAAGCTCCAATGTGGTCGGCGTGCCGTAGAGGCCATAGGTGTAGCGCTCCGCCTGCCGCCAGTCGTCCACCGCCTCGCTCAGACGATTGAACACGACGGTGGAGCCACGATGCACCGCCGGCGCGAGCGAACGGAAGCCTGCTGGCACGTCCGGGGCGGCGGCGATCAGCCGCGTGCGCCAATGGAGTGTGCTGCTCACTGCGACACGACCGCGTCCTCGGGCGTCCGCTTCTCCATCTGGAATACCGATTCGACCGACGTGTAGTCCTTGTACCCGAGCCGCGCGATTGGTCTGATCTTGAGCACGTCGATGCGTCCGTCGGCCGTCAGTGCCTCATCGTCGATATGAACGGCAAGCACGCGGCCGATGACCACGTGGT
>DATLLC010000117.1:0-5678 GCA_035538015.1 Vicinamibacterales bacterium | reverse complement strand
GTGCGGCGTTACGATCCCGCAGAGCCAAGGCGGTCCTTGGCCCACGCGACCGCCTCCTTGACGACCGGCGTGGCGGCGCTGTGCGCGGCGTTGGGGACACCTCGCCCGGGGCGGTCGAGCACCGCGGCGAGGCCAGCGTTGCCCGAGTTGCCGATCGCGAGCGCGAGATTGCGGCGCAGGCGCGCCAGCGAGGTGTGCCGCATCGCGCTGCCACGCACGAAGGCGTGCAACTCCTGATCGCTCCGCTGCCACAGCACGGCGGCCGAGGCGCCATCGCGAGCGACGCGCGGCTGCCAGGCCGCGTCCGCCGTCAGCGGCGGCGCCAGATTCCAGGGACAGACGTCCTGGCAGATGTCACACCCGAACAGGTGATCGCCCACCGCGGTTCGCTGCGCGTCTGGCACCGATCCCTCGAGCTCGATCGTCAAGTACGAAATGCACCGGGTGGCGTCGAGCACGTGCGCATCGACGATCGCGCCAGTCGGGCACGCGTCGAGACAGAGCGTGCACGCTCCACACTGGTCGAAGCCGGGCGTGTCGGGCTCGAGCGGCAGGCTCGTGGCCATCCCGGCGAGGAGAATCCAGGAGCCGATCTCGGAGTTGATCAGACAGGTGTTCTTGCCAATCCACCCCAGACCCGCGTGGCGGGCGTACACCCGCTCCTGCACATGATGCTTGTCGACGAACACCGCCGCCCGGAACGGCTCGGGATGCCGGTCGCGCATCCAGGCGAGGAGCGCCTCGAGGCGCTCGGCGAGCACGACGTGATAGTCCTCGCCGCGGGCGTAGCGGGCGACGCGCACGGTCCCCGGCGTGCGCCCGGTCTCTGGTGACGGCGCCGGCTCGGTGTTGTAGATGGTGGCGGTCATGACGACCGCCCGCGCGCCGGGCAGGAAGCGGCGGATATCGGCGCGCGTCCCCGCCGATTTGTGCATGTACAGCATCTCGCCGGCATGGCCCTGCTCGAGCCACGCGGCGAGGGCCGACAGCTCAGGGAGCTCCGTGGCGGGCGCGATACCGCAGGCGTCGAAACCGATCTCCCGCGCGCGCTGCTTGACGTCGGCGGAGGTCAACACGGTTCCCAGAATACCGCGCTCGACACGAAGATCACGAAGGAGGCACGAAGGACACGAATCCAACCTTGGTGTTCTTCGTGTCCTAGCTTCGTGTTCTTCGTGTCCTAGCTTCGTGCGCTTCGTGTAACCAGCTGGCGCAGCACGTAGGGGAGGATGCCGCCGTGCGAGAAGGCGGTCAGTTCCTCCGGGGTGTCGATGCGGACCGCCGCCTGGAACGAGGTCACGGATCCATCGGCCTTCGTCGCTTTCACCGTCACGGCCGACCGCGGCTTCAGATCGGCGCCCGCGCCCTCGATCGCGAACAGCTCGCGGCCGGTGAGACCGTGGGCGGCGGCCGTATCGCCATCGACGAACTGCAGCGGCAGCACGCCCATGTTGACAAGGTTGCTGCGGTGAATGCGCTCGAAGCTCTCGGCAATCACCACCTTCACGCCCAGCAGCATCGTGCCCTTGGCCGCCCAGTCGCGCGACGAACCGGAGCCGTACTCCTTACCGGCAAGGATGATGAGCGGCACGCCGGCTTCCTGGTAGCGCATCGACGCGTCGTAGATCGGCATCACTTCGTCGCCGGGGAGGTGGACGGTCACGCCGCCTTCGACACCGGGCACCATCTGGTTCCTGATACGCACATTCGCGAACGTGCCGCGCATCATCACCTCGTGATTGCCCCGGCGGGCGCCGTAGGAGTTGAACTCTTTCGGGGACACGCCATGTGCGATCAGGTACTTGCCGGCCGGGCTGTCGGCCTTGATGCCGCCCGCCGGTGAGATGTGATCCGTCGTAATGCTGTCGCCGAGCACGGCCAGCGCGCGGGCGCCCTCGAGATCGGTGCGCGGAGCGGGCGTCAGCGAGAGGTTCTCCAGGAAGGGCGGCTTGCGCACGTAGGTCGAGCCCCCGTCCCAATTGAAGCGATCGCCGGTTGGCACCGGCAGCTTCTGCCACCGATCGTCGCCCTCGAACACGCTGGCGTACCGCTGGCGGAACGCGCCCGCGGTGACGCTCGACAACATCGTCTGCTGGATCTCGTGCTCGGTCGGCCACAGGTCCTTCATGAAGACGGGTTGGCCATCCCGACCCGTGCCCAGCGGCTCGGTCGTGAGGTCGACGTTCATCGTGCCGGCGAGGGCGTAGGCCACAACCAGCGGCGGCGAGGCCAGGTAGTTGGCGCGCACCTCCTGCTGGATGCGGCCCTCGAAGTTCCGATTGCCGCTCAGCACCGACGCCACCACCAGGCCGCGATCTCGAATCTCGGCGGAAACCTCCTCGGGCAGCGGGCCGCTGTTGCCGATACAGGTGGTGCACCCATACCCAACCAGGTTGAAGCCGAGCTGGTCGAGATACGTGTCGAGACCCGACTTCTTCAGGTAGTCGGTGACCACCTTCGAACCGGGCGCGAGGCTGGTCTTGACCCACGGCTGGCGGGTGAGACCCCGTTCGACCGCCTTCTTCGCGACCAGGCCGGCGCCAATCATGACGCTCGGGTTCGACGTGTTCGTGCAGCTCGTGATCGCCGCAATCACCACCGACCCGTGTTCGAGCTGCGTCTGGACCGCCAACGCGGCCGTGCCCCCGGTGCCCCCGCCCGCGGCTCCATGTGCCGCGCTCGTGGACGGCTTCACGCCTCTCTTCAGATCCTCGAGCGACGAGGCGAACGACGCCTTCGCGCGGGTGAGCGACACGCGATCCTGTGGGCGCCTGGGTCCGGCCAGGCTCGGTTCCACCGTTCCGAGATCCAGCTCGAGACTCTCGGTATAGACGGCGTCAGGCGTTCCCTCCGCGCGGAACAGCCCCTGGGCGCGCGCGTACGCATCCACGAGCGCGACCTGCGCGTCGTCTCGGCCCGTGAGCCGCAGGTAGTCGAGTGTCATCTCGTCGATGGGGAAGATGGCGACGGTCGCACCGTACTCGGGACACATGTTGCCCAGCGTCACACGGTCCGCGATCGTGAGGTGGGCCAGGCCGGGGCCGTAGAACTCCACGAACTGGCCGACGACGCCTTTCTTGCGGAGCGCCTCGGTAATGGTCAGCACGAGGTCGGTGGCCGTGGCGCCCTCTGGCAGCCTCCCGATCAGGCGATACCCCAGGACCGGTGGAATCAGCATCGAGCTGGGCTGGCCGAGCATGGCCGCCTCGGCCTCGATGCCGCCAACGCCCCACCCGACGACGCCCAGACCATTCACCATGGTCGTATGCGAGTCGGTACCAAACACGGTGTCCGGATACGCGACGATGCCGCCGTCCTGCTCGTCGCGGCAGATGACGCGGGCCAGGTACTCGATGTTCACCTGGTGCACGATACCCGTCTCCGGCGGGACCACGCGGAAGTTGCGGAAGGCGGTCTGGCCCCAGCGCAGGAAGACGTAGCGCTCCCTGTTGCGCTGATACTCGAGGTCGGCGTTGAGCTCCATCGCATTTCCGGTGCCGAAGTGATCGACCTGCACCGAATGGTCGATCACGAGCTCCACCGGCTGGAGCGGGTTCACCTTGTCGGGATCGCCGCCGAGGGCGACGATACCGTCGCGCATCGCGGCCAGGTCGACGACGCAGGGGACGCCCGTGAAGTCCTGAAGCAGGACCCGCGCCGGCATGAAGGAGATCTCTTTCTGGCCGGGAGCCCGGAGATCCCACGACGCCAGCGCGCGGATGTCGTCGCCCTTGACGAACGCGTCGTCCTCGCGCCGGAGCAGGTTCTCGAGCAGGATCTTGAGCGAGTACGGCAGGCGCTCGACACCCGTGAAGCCGGCCCTGGCCAGCGCGGTCAGGCTGTAGTAATGAAAGGTCTCGGCGCCGACCGTGAGGGCGGTGCGCGTCTTGAAGGAGTCCAGGCTGCGCATGATGTGATCTTGAGGATCATATCAAGGAAGGCCACGGCAGCGAGCGCGACGGACGACCGTTCATGGCAGGGTGAGAAGGAGGGGAGGGATGTTACAGATGCCAAATATTTTGATCTCTTGATCTGGTGATCGGGTGATCGAACGGATGAGCTTTGGATCTGCCGATCTATCTGTCGATCTACCTGTCGACCTATCCGTTGATCTGTTGTCCTTCGCGTTTCCGCTTCGCCTACCGCGCGCGCAGGGCTTTCGGAGTGACCAGGCGCTGCAGGCCGCCGAGCACGAGATCCACGACCAGCGCCAGCAGTGCGGCGGGGATGGCGCCCGAGAGGATCATGCGGGTGTCCGAGAGCGCCAGGCCCGCGACGATTGGATCGCCAAGGCCTCCGGCACCGATCAGCGCGGCCAGGGTTGCGGTGCCGACGTTCACGACGGCCGCGGTCCGCACACCGGCCATGATCACGGGCGTGGCCAGCGGGACGCGCACGTGCCACAACACCTGCCGCGGCGTCATGCCCAGGGCGTGGGCGGCGGCAGCGGCGCCCGCATCGGCCGCCTGCACCCCAGTTACCGTGTTCTGCACGATCGGATAGAGCGAGTACAGAAAGAGCGCGACCACGGCGGGAAAGAACCCGATGCCCATCAGCGGCAACAGGAAGGCCAGGAGCGCGAGACCGGGGATGGTCTGGAGCAGTCCGACTGCCCGGACCACCGACGGCGCGGCCGTCGTCCGAGAGACCAGGAGCCCCAGCGGTACCGCCGCCGCGACGGCCGCCGTCAGAGACACACCCGCCAGTACCAGGTGACGCGCCGTGAGACGAACCAGCTCGCTCCGGCGCGACCAGAGATAGTCGCGCAGACTGGCCGGCGGCGCACTCCCTCGCGCCTCACCCGGGGTGCCGGCATCGCCGCTGAGCGAGGTCAAGCCAAGTTCGGCCAGCGCGTCCCGCGCAACGATGGCGGCAGCCTCGCCGTTGATTTCGACGCGCTCGTTCCATCGTCGCATGCGGAGGACGTCGATGCGTCCGCTCAACTCGGTAAGGGCGGCCACGGCATCGGGCCGCTCGCGCGCCAGGGCCTCGCGAACCAGGGCGGCCGCATCGTAGGGTGGGAAGAAGCCACGATCGTCTTCGAGTACGGTGATGGCGTAGCGGCCGAGCAAGCCATCAGTGGAATACGCATCGATGATGTCCACCGAGCCGGCCATCAAGGCCTGATACTTCACGCCCGGCGCCAGCGCGTTCACGCTCGCGGGGTGGATATCGTATGCCGCCCGCAGGCCCGGCAGCCCGTCCGGCAGGCCAATGAAGTCGGCCGTGAAGCCGGCGCGCATGTCGCGGCTGACGCGCGCGAAGTCACTGAGGGTCCGGATCCCCAGCCGTTGGGCCATCTCGGTCCGGATCGACATCGCGTAGGTGTTCTCGAACCCGAGTGGCGGCAGCCACCGCACATCGAAGCGGGTGCGGAACTCGCGCGACACGATGTCGAACACCTTTGCTGATGCAGGATCCGGAGGCGCCTTGAGAATGACGAGGAGGCCGGAGCCCGTGTACTCCGGATAGACGTCTATGCTTCCCTGCTGGAGCGCCGGGAAGCTGATTTCGGTGCCGCCGAGTCCGAAGCGTCGCGCCACACCGTATGTCGCGGAGTTGCTGGCCCGTGCGCGCGTCGGCCATGAGGCCCGGCGATGAGCGTTCGGATCACCACGGCCGCCGTGGTCTGTACAGTGGCGCTGGCCCTCGCGACGCCTGCAGGCTCGCAGCCTGGC
>DATLLC010000116.1:0-8316 GCA_035538015.1 Vicinamibacterales bacterium | reverse complement strand
TTGGGCGTGAACGATTGACTGCCGTTCGTGGCCACGATGTTGATGGTGACGGCCGACGATCCGCCACCCGTCGAAGGGCTGGTCGGGGTCGATGCACCGTCACCGCCGCCGCCGCATGCGGCAGAGGCGACGAGCACCGCGAGGACAGTCCAACCGCCGAATTTCCGAGCCGACATGGCGTGTTCCTTCTGGCGCATACTCCGGGTAGGGGCAAGAAGCGCACCAGCGTCGACACATGCGGAACGCCGGAGTCTCCGGGCAGGAGGGGGCACAGAGGCGGGCGTCGCTTACGGCGAAGGTAAGTTCTTTCGGCGTCGGGATGGCCGGGCTCACCGAGCCGCGGTCGTGACCGCCCGCGGTCCCGCGGTTTGCAGAACACGCTGCAGTTCGGCCTGCATGGCGGTGCGCAGCGCCGCGGCGCCCGGGGCGTCGATCAGATTGTGCTCTTCGTAGGGATCGGCCTCGAGGTCGTACAGCTCGTTCATCCCCTGGAGTTCGCGGTATTCGATGTACTTCGCTTTGGTGGTCCGTACCGCCGAATAGCCCATGTTCAGCACGCGGGGGAATACGGTGTCGCTGTAGTACTCGATCAGGAACGACTCGCGCCAATCCACTGGTGCGCCGGTGAGCATGGGCACCAGCGACCGGCCCTCGAGATGCGGTCCCGGTGTGAGCCCGGCCATCTCGAGCAGCGTCGGCGCCAGGTCGATGCTCAGGACGAGCCGTGATGCGACCGAGCCGGCCTTGATCCGCGGCGGGTACCGCACGAGCAGCGGAATTCGAATCGTCTCTTCGTAGGCGAGCCGTCTCTCCTCGTTCAGACCATGTTCGCCGTAGAAGTAGCCGTGATCGCTCGTGAACACGACCACGGTGTCGTCGAGCACGCCGTTCTTCTCGAGCAGGTCGAGAATGCGGCCCAGGCTGTCGTCGACGCCGAGCAGCATTTCGACCCGCCCCCGAATCTCTTCGTCGGTGGTTGCCGTTTCGCGCCCAAGCGGTGGAAGAGACCCGATCCGGCGCATCAGGGCCGGCTTGTCGATCGGCGGCTTGAACGCGTTGGGACGGCGCGGCATGGCGCGCCCGGCATAGCGTCCGCGATGACGGTCGGCCGCGACGAAGCCGCCCGGCTGTCCGGGCATCGGCACCACCCGACCGTCGTCCTGCTGAATCACGTTGGGATGAATCGCCTTGTGTGCGAGGTAGGCGAGAAACGGCTGGCCGTTCGCGCGCTGGACGAACTGCTCGACGTACCCGGTGAGCACATCGGTGACATAGCCTTTCGCCTGGAGCCGCTGGCCATCGACGTTGAGATGCGGGTCGATCGCCTCGCCCTGCCCGGGCATCGCGACCCAGTGCGTGAAGCCGGGCCGCGGGCTGTCGTCGTTGCCCATGTGCCACTTGCCGAAGAACCCGGTGGCGTAGCCGGCACGCTGCAGCTCGCGCGGAAAGGTGGCCAGATCGTGGCTGGGCCGGGCGGTGTTGTCGACGATGCCGTTGGTGTGCGCGTATTGGCCGGTGAGAAAGCTCGCGCGGCTGGGCGAGCACAGCGGGGTGGTCGCGAAGGCCTCGGTGAAGCGCATGCCTTCGCGGGCCAGTCGATCCATGTTCGGCGTCTCGATGAACGGGTGGCCGGCGACGCCCATCTCGTCCCAGCGCATGTCGTCCACGAGGACGAAGACGAAGTTGGGCGGACGCGTCGGGCGAGCTGGCTCGGGCGGCGGCGAGCACCCCACCGCCACGATCGCCAGCGCGAGGAGAATGCGACGGCGGAGGCATCGCATCGCGTCAGTAACCCATCTGCAGCATGCCCGTCTTCTTGCCGTCCACCGCACCGGCCTCGAGCCATTCGAGCGAGGCGCGGAACATCAGTCGGTGGTTGCCCTCCCACATCGCGTTGTGCGACGAGCAGGCGAGATCCACGAACACCTTGTCCGGAGTGCCCAGATCTTCGTACAACTCGCGCACGCGCGTGATTGGGACCTGATGATCGTGTACGCCGGCAAACAGCAGCGTGGGGATCATCGTCTTCCCGACCACCGCCGTGGTCCACCCCCAACTGGTCGTCGCCGGCGCGCGGCGGATGCCAGGGCCCCACGTCGCGCCGACGGGATCGCTGGCCAGCATCTCGGCCCACACCGACGCGGCAACCGCCGGCTCGTACTGATTGGGACATCCGACCTGTCGATCCCAGTTGGTGAGGAAGTCCTGCCGCGTTTGCTTGCTCATCGGCGTCCCTGGCGCCGGCAACGGCGGCGCCTCGGCCCGAGCGTTGCGGTTGTACGCGGGCGCGAGGAGAATCAGCTTCTCCACCTTCTCGGGATGCTGCCCGGCGTAGCCTCCCGCGCGGGGACCGCCCAGCGACCACGCCACCAGGCTCACCTTCGGCACTCCGCGAAGGGCGCGCACGTAATCCACCACCGCATCGATGTCCGCCCAATCCGACGCAATCGTCGTCAGCTGGTGCGGATAGCTCGGCTCGCACGGCGCCGGGATCAGGCTCGGGATGAACTCGGCCTGCGCGTCCTTGGGCAGGTTGCAGGGATCGTTCATCGCTGCCGGGCGGGTCGAGCGCCCGTAGCCTTCGGTGTCCATCGAGAACACGTCGTAACCGGCGTCGGCCAGAAACCCCATCCAGCTGTAATCGCGGTACGGGACGTCGAACGCGACCTCGGCTGGCGTGCCGGCGCCGTGCACGAACAGCACCACGCCCTTGGCGCGGGCGGCACCCCGAAGCCCGGAGCCTGCGAGCACACGCTCTCGGACGTAGATCTGTGAGAACTGTCCGGCAATGGCCGGGACGATGGACTTCACGCGGACGTAGTGATCAATGGTGATCGCGCCTTCGCGGACGCGAGCCGTGGTCGCGATCGAACAGAACGCGAGGATGGACGCAACGATTACGCCGGATGCCAGTGGCCGCATGCCGCGGATTCTAACCCCTCAGCTCACGTGAGTGGTCGTTCCGACTGTTCGCTGATCAGGTGGAAACCGGCGCAAACGACCGGGAGTCTGGGCTGGTGGCGTCGTCAACTCAGGTGAATTGTGGGGTTAACCCCTCCAGACCGACGGCAGACGCCACTCGAGCGAATTGCGGGTTGGTGCACTCACTGGGTGATCGGCTCGCGGAACCCCACCACCGCATACACGAACAGCTGTTCCGCGCCAGCTGGTTTCGGTGGGAACCCGAACCGCCACCCCTTGACGGTCTCGACCGCCGCGGCGTCGAACGCCGAGGCCGGGCTGAGCACCTTGTGGTCGCGCGCCACGGCGGCCGCGGTGAGCGCGATCTCGACCAGCACGGTGCCGTCGCGAACGGCCCGCGGAGGGTAGGCGGCGGGCATCGAGAGCCCGCCCGGCTGCGGCAGCTCCGGCGAGAGCGAGCCGACGGAGGCCGTCGGAGCGCCCAGGGCCGGAGCCGCGTAGACCTGCGGAGGCCGGAACATCGCGACGACCAGCACGTGCCCTTCAGCCGGTTGCAGAACGCCCTTCACGGCCGCCGTGGCCGCATCGAAGCTCCAGCCTTTCACCGCCGAAACCAGAAGCTCGGTGTACGGCGGCGTGGCCCGCACCGGTTCCACCTTGACGACGGCGCCGCTCGTGTCCACGGTGACGTCGAGCACCACTTCCCCGCCGCCCACCACGAGCGGAGGCGCGAGCGGGACGCGAGCGCCAGCGCGCAACCGGGCCGCCGCTGGCACCGGTTGGGTTGGGGGTTGGCCCGCGCCGAGCGCCAGCCACGGCCCGAGCATCGCGGTCAGGAGCAGGATCGGGAATCTCATCGGCGCTCTCCTGGCTGCCGGTTGCCGTCTGCCGGTTGCCGGTTGCCGGTTTCCCGCTCGAGCGGGATCGCTGCCAGCATACGGCACCCGCTGGCCGTATGATCCGGATCCGCCAATGGTGCGTCCGACCGTCTTCGTCTGCCGCGGATCGTCCTGCCGGCATCACCGCGCGCACGATGAGCTGCGCGAGCGGCTGAGCGTTGTGGCGGACGTGTCGGATGTCCGCTGCCAGCGCATCTGTGACGGACCAGTCGTGGGCGTGGCCATCAACGGGTCGCTGGAGTGGTTCGAACGCGTCGCCTCGGAGAAGTCGCAGCACCAGATGGTGGATCTGGTGTCGGGCGGTGGCCGGATTCGTCGGACCCTGGAGAAACGCCGCGTCGGCAAGCGCGCGGGCCGGCTTCGGTAGGCTCTAGCCTGGGCTCTGGGCTCTAGGCTCTGGGCTCTGGGCTCTGGGCTCGAGGCTCTGGGCTCCAGGCTCGAGGCCCGGGCGTGCTGAGCAGCGCCGGCGCAGCTGCCCACCGGGCCAACGCATCCGCTAGAATCCCGCCATGCGAACGGTCCTCCTCGTCCTGGCGGCGCTGACGACGGTGTCAGCGCAGAGCTCCAGCCTCGCGCCGCGCGCCTACTTCACGGAACCGGCGATTTCACCGGATCGAAGCGAGATCGCGTTCGTCTCCGGTGGCGACATCTGGGCCGTGTCCGCCAGTGGTGGCGAGGCCCGGCTGCTGCTCTCGCACCCGGCCAACGAGTCGCGCCCGCTCTACGCGCCGGACGGCCGGCGGCTGGCGTTCGTCTCCAACCGCACCGGCGGCGGCGACATCTACCTGCTGACGCTGGCCACCGGCGCCGTGGCGCGGCTCACCTACGACGATGGCAACGAACAGCTGGACGGTTGGTCGCGCGACGGCGCGTGGATCTACTTCTCGTCCACGAGCCACGACATCGCGGGCATGAACGACGTGTTCCGGGTGAGCGCCGAGGGCGGCACGCCGATGGAGGTCGCCGCGGACCGCTACACCAACGAGTACTTCTCCTCGGCATCGCCGGACGGACGAACCCTCGCGATCACCGCGCGCGCCAACGCGTCCGGCCAGTGGTGGCGCAATGGCCGCAGCCATCTCGATGAAGCCGAGATCTGGCTGGCGCGGGAGGGCGAGACACCCGGTTACGAGCCGGTGACGAGCGGCGGAGCCAAGGAGATGTGGCCGCTGTGGGCGACCGACGGACAGTCCGTCTTCTTCGTCTCGGATCGCAACGGGACGCAGAACCTGTGGCGACAAGCGGTCGGTGCGCCCGGCACGGCCGCCAGGCCGCTCACCGCGTTCAAGACCGGGCGCGTACTGTGGCCGTCGATATCGCACGACGGCCGCCTCATCGTGTTCGAGCACGATTTCGAGATCTGGACGCTCGATACCACGACCGAGCGCGCCTCGCGGCTGGAGGTCTCGAGGCGCGGCGCCCCCGCCATCACCGGCGTCGAGCACCTGACGCTGACCGAGGGGTTCACCGAGCTGGACCTGTCACCAGATGGCAAGAAGGTGGCGTTCGTCGCACGCGGCGAGGTGTTCGCGGCGTCGGCCAAGGACGGTGGGGACGCGGCGCGCATCAGCCGCACACCCGAGTCCGAGGCGTCTGTCACCTGGTCCCCCGACAGCCGCACGCTCGTCTACACCTCCGATCGCGACGGCACCGGGCACCTGTACCTCTACGACTTCGGCGCGAACACCGAGACACGCCTGACGAGCGGCACGGATAGCGACCACTCGGCTGCATTCTCGCCGGACGGCAAAGTCATCGCCTTCGTTCGCGGCGACAACGAGCTGCGCGTACTGGATGTCGCGACCAGGCAGGATCGTTCGATCGCGCGCGGCGTCTTCGACCGGCCGCCGTTTGCCGGCGAGCCACCCTTCGCCTGGTCCCCGGACAACCGTTGGCTCGCTTACCTGTCGGCCGGCGCCAAGATGTTCACCAACGTCCACCTCGTCGGCCTCGACGGCGCCGCGCCCCGTGCGGCGAGCTTCCTCGCCAATTCATTCGCCAACACCATCTCGTGGTCGGCGGATGGTAAAGCGGTGTACTTCGACACGGGCCAACGCACCGAGCTGCGGCAGATCGCGCGCATCGACCTGACGCCGCGCACGCCACAGTTCCGCGAGGATCAGTTCCGGGATCTGTTCCGGGAGGAGCCGGTGCGGCCGCCACGCCCGGCGGATCCACCCAAGGAGACTGCACCGCCCGAGAACGCGGCCGGCGACACGCGCGATTCGGCCAAGGCTCCCGTCCAGGTCGTCTTCGACGA
Source organism: Vicinamibacterales bacterium (assembly GCA_035538015.1). GTDB lineage: Bacteria > Acidobacteriota > Vicinamibacteria > Vicinamibacterales > UBA2999 > VFZN01. Next base: position 2,235 of record DATLLC010000116.1, on the reverse strand, counting down.
CATCCGGCAGCGCCTGTCGCTGCTGCCCACCGGTCTCGATGCGGGATCACAGCGCGTCAGCCCGGATGGCAAGTCGCTGCTGATCATCGGTCGCGCCGCCGGGCAGCAGAACCTCTATACCTTCTCCATCGACGAGCTCTCGCACGAGCCCGCCGTGGCGCGCCAGCTGACCTCGACGGCGGGCGCGAAGAGCGACGCCGAGTTCACTCCGGACGGGAAGGAAGTGTTCCTGCTCGAGCAGGGCCGCATCACCGTCATCACGGTGGAGAACCGCACCTCGCGGCGGCTCTCAGTGAGCGCCGAGATGGACGTGGACTTCGCGGTCGAGAAGATGCAGGTGTTCCAGCAGGCGTGGTCCTACCTGCGGGACAGCTTCTTCGATCCGCGGTTCAACGGCGTGGACTGGCCGGCGGTGCGGGCACGGTACGCGCCCCTCGTTGCCGGCGCGGCCACGCGTGACGAGATGAGGCGCCTCCTGAGCCTGATGGTGGGTGAGCTCAATGCCTCGCACCTGGGCGTCAACGCGCCAGCGGGCGGCGGGCCAGTGGTCGGCAAGCTCGGACTGCGCTTCGACCGCCGCGAATACGAGCAGAACGGCCGCTTCAAGGTGACCGAGGTGATTCCCCTCACGCCGGCCGCGATTGCCGGCGTGCGTGCCGAAGAATATCTGCTCGCCGTCAACGGCACGACGCTGGGAGCGCGGGTCAACCTCGAACAGGTGCTGAGCCACACCATCAACCGGCGCGTCGATCTCGTTGTCGCCGCCGATGCGGCAGGAGGGAACCGGCGGACGGTCCCCGTGCAGCCCACGAACCAGGCGACCGAGAAGAACCTGGCGTACCGGCAGTGGGTGGAGAAGAACCGCGCCTACGTGACCCGCGAGAGCAACGGCCGCCTGGGCTACGTCCACATGTTCGACATGTCGGACGCGGCTCTGAACCAGCTGAACGTGGATCTCGACGCCGAGAACCACGGGCGCGACGGCGTCGTCGTCGACGTCCGCAACAACAACGGCGGCTTCGTCAACATGTACGCGCTCGACGTCTTCACGCGGAAGAACTACCTGACGATGACGCCGCGCGGCGGCGTGTCGGCCCCGGGCCGCACGGTGCTCGGCCAGCGGGCGCTCGGCGCGCCGACCATTCTGGTCACCAATCAGCATTCGCTGTCCGACGCCGAAGACTTCACCGAAGGCTATCGGGCGCTCAAGCTCGGCAAGGTGGTCGGCGAGCCTACGTCGGGCTGGATTGTCTACACGTCGAACATGCCTCTGATAGACGGCACAGTGATTCGTCTGCCCGGGATGCGCGTGGACGACAGCTCGGGGAAGATGATGGAGCAGGCGCCGCGCCAGGTAGACGTCCCCGTCAAGCGCAGGGTCGGCGAGTCGTACACCGGCCGCGACGCCCAGCTCGACATGGCGGTCGGTGAGCTGATGAAGCAGCTGGGCCCGCGCGCCGCCACACAGTGAGCCACTCCACCATGATCCGAACCACTGCCCGCCGCACCACCGTTCTTCCGCTCACGCTCGCACTCGCCGCGCTCCTGGCACCCGCGTCCATCCAGTCCCAGGGGCCGTTCTTCGACCTCGTCCTCCGCGGCGGGCGCGTCGTCGACGGGACGGGAAGCCCGTGGTTCGTGGCGGATGTCGGCATCAGGGGCGACGCCATCGTCGCAGTGGGTCCGCGGCTCGATGCCGCGGGCGCGCGCGTCGTCGACGCGCAGGGGATGGTCGTGGCCCCCGGTTTCGTCGACGTCCACTCGCACGTCGAAGCCGGCGACGGCGGTCAGGACATGATCGGCAACCCGGCCGCAGAGAACAACGTGCGGCAGGGCGTGACCACCGTGATTGGCAGCCCCGACGGGGGCGGCTCGATCCGGGTAGCGGATTATCTGGCGAAGGTCGAGGCCGCCAGGCCCGCGATCAACGTGGGCACTTTCATCGGCCACGGCTCGGTCCGCGGCGCGGTCGTGGGTCAGGCGAACCGCGTCGCGACGGCGGAGGAACTGGAGCGCATGCGCGAGCTGGTTCGGACCGGCATGGGCGAGGGTGCGTTCGGCCTCAGCACCGGCCTCTTCTACGTGCCTGGCAACTACGCGCCGCTCGACGAGGTGGTGGAGCTGGCGCGCGTGGCCGGGGCGGCCGGCGGCATCCACCAGTCGCACATGCGCGACGAGGCCGCACGCGTCCTCGACAGCGTCCGCGACACCATCGCGATCGGCGAGCGCGGCGGG
>DATLLC010000115.1:0-12427 GCA_035538015.1 Vicinamibacterales bacterium | reverse complement strand
CATTGAAATCTCGACCGGTGGTTCGCCTGTGGTCCTGATCGCAGAGGACGACAAGCCTGTTTGAGAGGCATCGCGAACATCAACTGGAGCCGACGGCGCATAGAGAGATTGCGCGCCGCGGCTCAGTTGTGACGTGTGGCCACACCGTCATCGAAGAAGAAGAACGGAGGCTCTCTTGTCCTTTCGTCACCTGGCTTCTGCAACGCTCATCTGTGTCGGTATGGCGGTTGGGCCGGCGGCCGCACAGCAAGCAGAGGTTGCCGCCTCGGTTGCGTTCACGGAAGGTCCCACAGTGGATCGCGACGGCAACGTGTTCTTTTCCGAGATGGTGTCGCTTCGCATCATGAAGCTGAGCGCGAGCGGTGTGCTGTCGACGTTTCGCGAGCGCAGTAACAACGCGAATGGACTTCTCATCGACCCGCAGGGCCGCCTCGTGGCGTGTGAGGGCGCAGAGTCGCAGCGAACCGGCCTGACGGTCACATTCAAGCCGCAGGTCACACGGACGGACTTGCGCACTGCCAAGGTTGAGGTGCTCGCGGACGCCTATGAAGGCAAACCATTCGTAGGGCCCAACGATGTCACAATCGACGCCAAAGGTCGGTTGTATTTCACCGATCTCACGGGCGGCGCGGTCTACCGAATCGATGGTCCCGGTCAGTTGACTCGTATTCTGGCCGCCCCCGACATTCAGCGGCCGAACGGGATTCAGATTTCACCTGACGACAAGACCCTGTACCTCATCGAGGCGAATCAAGCCGAAGGCGGAGCGCGCATGATCCGCGCCTTCGATCTGCATCCGGACGGAACGGTCAGCCACATGCGTGTCCACTACAACTTCTACCCCGGACGAAGCGCGGACGGCATGAGCATCGACTCGCAAGGAAATCTGTACGCTTCCGCTGGCATGAACCAGCTCCGCGGCACTTCCGAAACGCTCGATAACAAGGCTGGGGTCTACGTCATCTCACCTGTGGGAAAGCTTCTCAACGTGATTCCGATTGCTGAAGACTTCATCACCAATAATGCCTTCGGTGGTCCGGACATGAAGACCCTCTATGTAACGGCGGGCAAGACTCTGTACAAGATACGAACAGCGATCGCCGGCTTGCCCCGTTAGCAACGTTACTGTCTTGGTGGGCTGGGCCACATGACCATTGCCGGCCTCATGGCCTTGGCCGTTCTCGACAGCGTGAACCCCTCGGCAATCGCAGTCACCCTCTACCTGCTCTCGATCGCGACTTCGGGGGCGCACGTCAAAGTCGCCGTGTACATCTCCACGATCTTCGTCACCTATTTCGCGCTTGGAGTGATGATGGTGCTGGGCATCGATGCGCTCGTGCCATCCCTGGGCGACGTCCTTGGCAGCCGGACCGGCCTCGTTGCTCAGACTCTGATCGGGCTGGCGTTGCTGGTCTACAGTCTGACCGCCTCTACCGCGCGCACGCCCTCGCAAGCTGTCTCGCGTCCGTCTGCGGGCACCTACGCGGCACTCGCGGCGCTGGGCGTCAGTGTGACGGCGATGGAATTGCCTACAGCGATTCCGTACTTCGCGGCGGTCGCCCTGATCACAGAGGCGAAGCTTCCGATCCAGGCATGGGCGCCACTGCTCGGCATGTACAACGTGATTTTCGTTCTCCCGCCGATTGCACTACTCGCCGGACACGTCGTCTTCGGGAAACGTCTCGCAGAGACGTACGCCACTCTCAGACAACGGCTGGAAGAGGGAGCACAGGAAACCATGCTCTGGGTCGCTGGTCTCGTTGGCGGGGGGCTCTTCATGACGGGCATGATAGAACTCGCTGCGCGGCTTCGCTGATCATGAAGGCGCTGCCAGAGGTGGCCACGCCGCGGTTGATATTGTTTCGGCCGAGAGCCGCCGACGCGGCGGATGTGTTCGAACGCTATGCCAGCGACCCGGAGGTGACACGATTCCTCGGCTGGCCGCGACATCGGTCCGTGGCCGATACCGAGGCCTTCCTGGCCTTCAGCGAATCCGAGTGGGAGCGGTGGCCTGGCGGCCCCTACTTGATCCGATCGCGGGGCGACGGCCGGCTGCTCGGGGGGACGGGCCTTGAATTCGAGACCCCAGCCCATGCGGCGACCGGGTACGTGCTGGCGCGGGACGCGTGGGGCCAGGGCTTTGCCACCGAGGCGCTCACGGCTGTGATCGACGTGGCTCGACAGGTCGGTGTCGCACGCCTCCGCGCCCTGTGTCATCCCCAGCATCGTGCCTCCTGGCGCGTGCTCGAGAAATGCGGGTTCGTCCACGACACCAGCCGGCCCGAGCAAGCAGAGTTCCCCAACCTGGCGCCCGGCCAGCTGCAGGACGTTCGCCGATATGAGATTGTTCTGCAGCCGGCTTCGGGGTGATGAGCCCCCGGATCAAGAGCAGGCAGGGGAGACCCATGGCCAGCAGGCACCGAGGCGATCGAGCGGCGGCCGGTTTCAGCGTGAAGTCCGGTTGGGCCAGCGCGGTCCTCGTAGTCGGGACATCCGCATTGCCTGCGGTCGCCGCGAGTGAGACGGTCGAGCTGAGCGACCCGGCTGTCCCCGAATCTCGGCAACCGTACCATCACGGATTCGGGACGGCTCGCGCCGCAGGACGAGAACTGTCGAGGCTGATCGCGTCGGTGGAGCGATTCGGAGGGCAGTCGGTGAAGTCGTGGCTGGGCCGCCTCCAGGCGGGCGGTCACGATCTTCAGGGCGCGGGCGTCGTCGTCGGGAGCCTCATCGACCCAGCGAGCATTGCCAACGACCACATCAGAATCCATGCGCTCGAGGGCCAGCTCTTTCGTCGTGTGGTGGCGGAGGCCGCCGGCAGGCTCGGCGTCGCCTGTTCGATCTGGCGTGAACGGGATCTCTACGGGATTGCGGCGACGGCCCTCTCGCGATCGGAGCCGGACCTTCGAGCGACGCTGGCCGCGCTCGGTCGGGACATCGCCGGCCCGTGGCGTGGCGAGCAGAAGCGGGCCGTGCTGGCCGCCTGGCTCGTGCTTGCCGGAGCAGAACCGACGGGACGCCGCGTTCGACGGCAGACGCCCGCCGCTTGATCCACGCTACACTCGGAACGTTCATCTCGAAAGGAGGCGTTCATGCACAGCCGTCCCCTCCTCGCGCACGCGAGCGCGTTTCTGCCGGTGACGATGTCTCTTGCCGCCCTTGCGATAGTGGTGGCCTTCCTCCTCCGCTACGGTCCGGCACCGCAGCCGGATGAGGGCACCGCGGCTCATATCTGGCAGATCCTCATGGCGGCCCAGATCCCGATCGTCCTGTTCTTCGCCATCCGTTGGATTCCTGAGTCGCCCCGGCGGGCGGTGCCGATCCTGGCGCTGCAAGTCGCCGCGGGCATCGCCGCGGCTGCGCCTGTCTTTCTACTCGGCTGGTAGGCCGGTCTCGACGAATCATGGCCGACCATATCGGCATCGTGGCCTGTTCCGCCGAAGGCGCCGCGCTTTGCTATCGCACCATTTGCGCGGAGGGGTCGCGGCTGCTCGGCCCGCACGCTCACCCGGAAGTCTCGATGCACACGCCCTCGTTCGCGGATTACGTGCATCGTCTCGACCGCGACGACTGGCGCGGCGTTGGTGAGCTGATGCTCGCATCGGCGAGAAAGCTGGCGAGTATCGGCGCCGACTTCCTGATTTGTCCCGATAACACGATTCATCAAGCTCTCGCCTACGTCGAACCCCACTCGCCGTTGCCGTGGCTCCACATTGCCGACGTGGTGGCCGCCGAGGCTGCCGACCGTGGCTTCAGCCGATTGGGGCTCACCGGAACGCGGTGGCTCGTCGAGAGCGAGGTCTATCCGGAGAAGCTCGGCGCCCGCGGACTAGGATGGGAGCGTCCCACACCGGACGAACGTATGGAGATCAACCGGATCATCATGGACGAGTTGATCCGCGGCCACTTCACTGGTAGCAGCGTCGCGTACTTCCAGCGGGTGATCGGCCGGATGAGGGACGCGGGCTGCGATGCGGTGATCCTGGGATGCACGGAGATCCCTCTCATCATCAACGACGCCAACTCGGCGTTGCCCGTCCTCGATTCCACACGGCTGCTGGCCCGGGCCGCGCTGCGGCGGGCGGTGCAAGCGGCGCCGACGCAGGCATGAAGGCCGATGGCGGCCTCGAGATCGACGCGAGTGCATCGACACATCCGCGCGCCACGCGAGCGCGTCTATCGCGCGCTGGTCGACGCCGAGGCCATCGCGCGGTGGAAGGTGCCGGACGGCATGACCAGCCGGGTGCACCACTTCGAGGGACGCGAGGGAGGGACGTTTCGAGTATCCCTGTCCTACGACGACGCCTCCGTTGCTTCCGGCAAGACCACCGCTCGGACCGATACGTACCATGGCCGGTTCGTCACGCCTTCGTATTCGACCTGCCACTCAGCGTGACCTCGACGCCGTGCGAGCGTGCCTCTCGGCCGCGTTCGCTCCGTACGAGACCAGCTACACCGCCGAGGCGTTTCGGGACACGGTGCCCGGCTCCGAAGGGTTGGCGCAGCGCCTCCGAACGATGACCATCCTGGTGGCCGAAGACTCGAAGGGTGACATCGTCGGCACGATCGCTCACGAAGTCGGCTCCGGCGGCATCGGCCATCTGCGAGGAATGGCGGTGGTTCCCGCCGCGCTCGGCTCGGGCACCGCGGATCGGCTGATCGAGGCCGCCGAACGCGCTCTAGTTTCGACGTGCACCCGGGTGACGCTGGACACGACACAGCCGCTGGAGCGCGCCATGCGCTTCTACGGGCGGCATGGATACACCGCGACCGGTCGCGTCACCGACTTCTTCGGCATGCCGCTGTTCGAGTACGAAAAGCGTATGACCGGCTCTGGAGTCTAGGTGGCCGATGGCCAGGCCATGAAGCCGTCGTGAAGGTGATCCTCACAGCGTCTTGGTTCCCGCATCCACGGCCGGCACCGTCAGGATGCCGAGCTCACGGTAAACCGGCCGCACCAGCGCCCGGATTGCAGGCAGGCGCCAGGCGAACCACCCACCCGCAGCCAGGCACACCACACCGCTCAGCGCTACGGTGAGAGGTGCACCAACGCGCTCGGCAACCGCGCCGCCGATCAGGCTGCCGATCGGCACGGTCCCGAAGAATGCCATCGTGTAGAACGACATCACGCGGCCGCGCAACCGCTCTTCGACGATCGTCTGGAGGACGGTGTTGGTGGCGGCGAGCTGCATCATGAAGCCGGCGCCGACGAAGGCCAGCAGCACGCATGCCACGCCGATGGAGCTGGCACGTGAGAAGCCGATCAGGGCCGCGCCGAATACCAGCGTGGCGTACATGATCACGCGGCCGAGCCCGAGGACCGATTCTCGCGAGGCCAGGTACAACGCGGCGCTGAGAGCCCCGACGCCCGAGGCCGCCATGAGGATGCCGAGCGTGTTAGGCCCGCCCGCCAGCTCCTGGACCGCGATCGCTGGCATCAGTACGGAATAGGGGGTCCCGGCGGTGCTCACGATGGCGACGAGGAGCAGGGTGGTGCGAATCGGCACCGACCCGACGATGTAGCGCCAGCCGAACGCCAGCTCGTCGAGCACCCGAATCTCCGCGGGGCCATGGCGCGGGCGCGGCGTGATCCGCATGGCCATCAGCGATGCGATCACGCCGAGATACGACACCGCGTCAATCGCGAAGCACCAGCCTTCGCCGACGCCGGCAATCAGCAGCCCTCCAACCGAGGGCCCGATGATCCGGCTGCCATTCACCATCGAGGAGTTGAGTGCGATCGCGTTCGGCAGATCGCGCCGATCCTCGATCATCTCGCTGACGAAGGCCTGCCGCGCCGGCGTGTCGAAGGCGTTGATGATGCCCTGGAGGACCTGCAGGACGACGATCTGGGTGACGGTGATCTGGCCGGACAGCGTCAGCGCCGCGAGCAGGGCGGACTGCGCCAGGGAGGCTGCCTGCGTGATGACCAGCATGCGTCGCCGGTCCATGCGATCGACGAGCACGCCTGCGAACGGCGCAATCAGCAGCGTCGGAATCTGACCGCAGAAGCCAGCCAGGCCGAGGAGCAGCTCCGATCCGGTGAGGCGGTAGATCAGCCAGCTGGTGGCGACCCGCGTGATCCACGTACCAACGAGTGAAACGCTCTGGCCGCCGAAGAAGAGCCGGAAGTTGCGGTGCTGCAGGGCTCGCGTCAGGCGCGTGCCCGTCGTCGTCGGCATCGATCGATGATGGCACGCACGGCGCCCGTGTTATTGCGGAAACAGCAACTCGCGCGCCCACTCGTTGCGCCCGGCCGCGTGGTAAGCGACGGCCCGCCCCAACTCGGGCACGCAGGCGGCTGAAGGGAAGAAGCCGATGAAGGCGAGGCCTCGTTCCGGATCCACGCACCAGGCGCCGAGTTGATGCGCGTCTGGTTCGAGAGCTTCGTTCGCGTTCAGGCGCTGCGAGATGACCGGGTCCGGCGCCACCGGGATGGCCAGCCGCACCTGCAGCCCCGAGCCGAGCGCTGGATGCGTGACGCTGGCGTCGAGCTCGAGTCGCGCCGGCTGGCCGGTGGCGAAGTCCAGATCCGCCAGCAGGCGCTCGGGCTCGTTGACGGCCAGCATCCAGGGTCGAGGCTCCAGGTGGACGAGCTGCGCGAGTTGCTCTGTATCGATTGGCGGGGGATCCTGGCCGCGCTGCTGGTAGATCTCCACGACGGCGAGCATCTCGTCGGGCACCTCGCGCGGACCGCGCGTGGAATGCGCGCTGGCGCGAACCTCGGCGCCGAAGGCCCGGGCCATCTCAGCGGCTTCGGCGTGCGCGTCCGCGGCTTGCAGAGCAGCGGCATGGAGCGCCAGGATGCGCGCCATCGGCCAGTTGTCATCGGTGAGCGACACCGACGCATGCAGCGACACCGTCCGCGCCGGCACGTCCGCGACGTACGCACTGAGCGTCGCCAGGCAGTTCACTGCGGCCAGCCGCTGCCAGGTTGCGGCGGTCATGGGAACGTCAGCCAGCAGGTCGGTCTCGATGTGGAGCGTGGACACGATGACGCCATGCAGCTCACGACGCGGGGCGAAGGCCATGCGCTGTGCCAGCGGCCCCGCCCACCAGCGAAAGCCGCGGTCCTCCCGTTCGAACCAGGCGTCGTCGATCTGCATCCGATCGATGATGAAGTTGAGGGTGCGTGCCTCGAGGTCCGCGCTCACGGTTGCTCGCCCACGCCTACATGGTACAAGGCGATGGCGATCGCCGTGGCGACATTCAGCGAATCCACCAGGCCCGTCATCGGGATCGTGATTCGCGTGTCGGCCCGCGCGAGCGCGTCATCGCTCAGCCCCGAGCCTTCCGCGCCCGCCAGCAGCGCCAGCCTTGGCATGCGAGGAACGAAGCGGTTCAGCCGGAGCGCGTCCGCCGCCGTGGTGAGGGCGACCAGCTCGCAATCGCTGTCTTTCAGCAGCTCGAGGGCGGCTGGCCAGTCGTGCGCCGACACGTACGGCACGTCCAGCGTGGCGCCCATCGACGTTCGGACCGACTTCCGGTAGAGCGGGTCCGCGCACGCGGGGCCGAGAATGACGAGCTCTCCGCCCAGTGCCGCGGCGCTGCGGAAGATGCCGCCCACATTGTCCGGGTTGTTGACGCCCTCGAGCACGATCAGCCGACGCGCCCCGAGAATGGCGTCTCGGGTGAGCGCGGGAACGCCGGGCCGCCGAGCCAGCGCGAGGCACCCGCGGTGCATGTTGAAACCGACGAGGCCATCCATCACGGCCTGCGGAACGACATAGGTGGGGACCGTCGCGTGGCGAGCCACCACGTCGCGCATCTGCTCGAAGGCAGCGGGGGAGAGCAGCACCGACTGCGCGGCGCCGGCCCAACGGCCCGCTTCGGCGGACAGGTCCAGCAGGCGGGGCACCACCAGCCGGCCTTCGACCACGACGAGGCCCTCGGCCACGAGCTGGCCTGGGGCAGCGACCAGGCGGTAGGCGGCCACTCGTGGATCGTCGAGGGACGTAACGGCAATCACGCCGGGCCGCGCATCAGGTGCGAGAGCTCCGTGAACCACGCCAACACGATTCGTAGTTCGTGGCCGGCGTCAGTCGGAGGCGCCGCCTCCGACCAGACGCGACGGGCGGGAAAGCGGGCGCGAGGCACGCCGCCGGACGCGGGCACCACCACCACTTGCCAGTCGCCGCCGGCCTTCGAGAGATAGGCGACCCACCGGCCGTCAGGCGAGTGTCGAGCCGCGGTCTCGTCCAGCGGCGTTCGGGCCAGGGGCCGCCTGAGACGGGTCATCCGGTCCAGCACCCATACGTCGGCTCCCGTCGCGGGATTGAACTCGGTGAAGGCGAGAAAGCGGCCGTCGGGCGACCACGATGTCGGCACCTGGTTCCATGGGCTGGAGTCGAGTGCTACTTCGGCGCCACCCGTGAGCGGCCGCACGAACAGGTTGTACGGGCCGGTCTTGTTCGCAGCAAACGCCACTTCCAGTCCGCCAGGTCCCGCGGTATTCACGGCCTCCGGTGCCGGCATCGCGCCAGCGGCGCCGGTCTCGCCCACGGCGGATACGGGACGGACGAACACACGCTGTTCGAACGCGGCATTCCCAGGCGTTGCCTCAACCACGCTCGAACGCCACTGCACTGCCAGCGGACCGGCGGTGGCGCCCGGGACGTACACGAGCGAGCCCGACCGCGAGAACGCGTATCTCGGCCCCTCGAAGACGCCGCCGGAGGCGACGTCGGTGACCACTGGCCTGAGCGCGCCCGTGAGCGAACGGCGCGCCAGGTCGAATGGCGCCGCGGCCAGCTGGCCATGGCGTTCGACGATGAGGTGTCCGGTGGGCGCATAACGGCCGAACGCGGCGTCGTGGACCAGGACGCGGTGGCGCGACGCGCCCGCGTCGAGAATGGCCACGTCGCTGCCCGTCGGCGTCAGCACCGTGAAGAGCAGGCCGGCTCGGTCGGGAAGGGCGTCGGGCCATCCGAACCGCACGTCGGCTGACAGTGCCTGCGGTTGGAGCAATACCTCGGGCGGGCCCCCGGCCAATGAGACCGTCGCGAGGCCGCCGCCGGGGCCGCCGCCAAACACGATCGTGCCGGCATCCGTCCACGTCGCACCTGCCCCCGGAGTTGCCGCCGCCACGGCACGAGCCGGCCGGCCCGGCTCGACGACCTTCAGCTGGCCTCCGGCAAAGTAGCCGATGAGCCGACCGTCGGGCGAGAAGAACGGGTCACTGGCATCGTCGGCCTCCTCGATCCGAATCGGCTGCGACTGGCTGGCCTCTCGCAGGAAGAGCGACGGACGTCCGCCAGCCAGTGCGACGAACGCGAACCGGCGCCCATCGGGCGAGGCGGACACCGAACTGCCGACGAGTGGGATCTCCGTCGCCGAGGGCAGCGCGATGGAGAAGTGGCTGGGGGCGCGATCGATCGGCCGCGGACCGAATGCGGCGACCGCCAGGCTGGTCAGGATGGTCGCGGCCGCTGCCCACGAACACCGCCGGACGATGAGCTGCCACTCGGGCCCGCTGAAGAAGGGCGGGAAGGTCGTGGTCGCGCGGTCGGCGGGGACGGGCCGCTGAGAGGTCGGGTCCGACGACCCGCTCGCGGCGGGCGCGTTGTCATCGGTCGGAGGCACGTCGGTGGAGGACCGGTCCTCGGCACCAAGAGTGGACACTGGCGCGACGAACCGATAGCCGCGGCGATGGACGGTCTGGATGTAGCAGGGCGCCTTCGAATCGTCGCCGAGCGCCACCCGCAGCACGTGAATGGCTTCGAGCAGCGACGCTTCGCTGACAAACGCGTCCTTCCATCCCGCATCGAGCAGCTCGGCCTTTGACAAGAGCTGCCCCGGCTGATCGAGCAGGGCGGCGAGTACCGCGACGGCGCGCGGCGGCAGTGGCACCTCGGCGGCCCCGCGCCACAAACCGTTGGCGGGGGTGAAGGAGAACGGCCCGAAGACCAGAGTTTCCGAAGTTCTTTCGATCATCTTCAGGACTGCCGGGCGCTTCGCGCTCATTGTAGCGGACAGGTGGGGCGAGTGCCCACGGGTGCGGCGAGTGCGGCGGGTGAGCGGGTGAGACCGGTACGACGGGTGGGCACAGGTGCGGGGAGGTGTGATGAGGGCCACTGGAGTTGGTGCGGCAGGTGCCGCAAGAGCGGCAGGGGCGACGGGTGAGGGAGGTGTGACGGGGGTTCGCTCGCTGATGAGGACCAAACCCCTGGCGGCGGTGGACGGTCACAGTCCGCTGCCCCGCGTGCTGGGGGCCTTGGACCTCACGTTGCTCGGCATCGGCGCCATCATCGGCACCGGTATCTTCGTCCTGACGGGCCAGGCCGCGGCCGCGCATGCAGGGCCGGCCGTCGTCTTGTCGATGGTCATCGCCGGCGTGGTGAGCGGCCTCGCCGCGCTCTGTTATGCCGAGCTGGCTTCGTCGGTCCCGGTCTCTGGCTCGGCCTACACCTATGGCTACGCGACGCTCGGTGAGCTGGTCGCGTGGATCATCGGCTGGGACCTGGTGCTCGAGTACGCCCTCGGCGCGGCCACGGTCGCGGTCGGGTGGTCGGCATACGTCGTGTCATTGCTCGCCGATCTCGGTGTGTATCTCCCGGCCCGCCTGATCGCGGCGCCGGGCACGGCCGTCCCGTTGCCAGATGGCACCACGGTGACCGCCTTGTTCAACCTTCCCGCGATGCTGGTGTCCCTGGCCGCGACGGCATTGCTGGTCATTGGCATCCGCGAGTCGGCGCGCGTCAACGCCGTCATCGTTGCCATCAAGGTTGGCGTTGTCATCGCCATCATCATTGCAGGCGCGTCGTTCGTCTCACCGGAGTTGTGGCGCCCGTTCGTGCCGCCCAACGAGGGCGTGTTCGGCGTCTACGGGTGGAGCGGCGTGCTGCGCGGCGCCGGCGTGATCTTCTTCGCCTACATCGGCTTCGACGCGGTCTCCACCGCGGCGCAGGAGGCCCGCCACCCGCAGCGCGACATGCCCATCGGCATCCTCGGGTCGCTCGTGGTCTGCACCATCCTCTACGTGCTCGTGTCGGGGGTGATGGTCGGCCTCGTGTCGTATCGCGAGCTGGGTGTGGCGGCGCCGATGGCGGTGGCGGTGGATGCGGCGCGTCAGCAGGCGCAGGGCACGGCCTGGGCCGGTGTGCTGGGTGTGATGCCGCTCGTGGTCAAGCTGGGGGCGGTCGCCGGGCTCTCGTCCACGATCATCGTGCAGATGATGGCGCAGCCGCGAATCTTCATGGCGATGGCCGAGGATGGCCTGCTGCCACGCTGGGCCGCGCGCGTGCATCCCCGCTTCCAGACCCCGCATGTGACCACGTTGATCACCGGCGCGATCGTCACGCTGGCCTCGGGCCTGACGCCGATCAACGTGCTCGGCGAGCTGGTGAGCATCGGCACGTTGTTCGCCTTCGTCGTCGTATCGCTCGGCGTGATCGTGTTGCGGCGCACGCGCCCGGACCTGCCGCGCCCCTTCCGCGCGCCCGGGTCCCCCTGGCTCCCCGCGCTGGCGGCCCTCGCGTCACTCGCCCTGATGGCGGGTCTCCCCTGGGCCACTTGGGAACGACTGCTCATCTGGATGGGACTAGGCGTCGTGATCTACTTCACCTACGGGCGACGACACAGCCAGTTGGTGGGAAGATAAACAGAATCTGGTGATCTCTTGAGGTGGTGATGTGATGATCGATCGGGAGATCGAGCGATCTGGCGAGCTATCTGGTGACGTATCTCACGATCGCGGCGTGATTCGATCGTCCGGACCACAGATAGATCGTCAGATACATCAATCGATCACCAGATCGCCAGATCGATCGCCACATCACCAGCTCAGGAGATCAAGACATTAAGGCATCTGTCGATCTTTACTCGTACCATTCCGTCTTCTGAACAACCGGCATCTGGAGCGCGCGCTCGCGATCGAGATCGAGCGAGCCGACGTGCAGCGAGAGCGGCGATTGCACCCACTTGTAGATGGACTGCGAGAACAGCTTCGTGAAACGCCCGACCCAGGCTTTGCGCTCGGTGGCGGAGGTCTCGGGAAAGATGCTGCCGAGCGCCGCGACGATCTCGCCCGGCGACAGTTTCTCGCCCGCGTAGAGGTGGAGGCAGGCGTCGAGGACGGGGAACGGCATCAACTCGCGCTCCGCCTCCTGCGCGTCGGCCAGCTCCGGTCCGGGCAGGGTGGCGAGCGTGGCGGCGATCCCGCGGAACCCGAAGCGGGCGTGCAGCCGCTCCAGCAGAGCGACGACGACGGTCTTGGGGATGTTGGCGATCACCGAGAGCGCGCCCTCCATGTCGCCGCCGATCGTCGTGTAGCCGACGGCCTTCTCGCTCATGTTGCTCGTCTGCAGAAAGAGCCCAGACGCGCTGTTTGCCCAGGTCCACATGCGCTGCGCCCGGATCCGCGCTTGGATGTTCTGTCGCGCCATCGCGCCGAGTGTCTCTCCCCGCTGGAGCATCGCCTCCACACGGG
>DATLLC010000114.1:0-5980 GCA_035538015.1 Vicinamibacterales bacterium | reverse complement strand
GGCCGTCCACCAGGAACTCGATCAGGTAGGGGATGTCGTCGGCTTGCACGCCGGCGCGCAGAGCGCCCACGCCGACGTAGGTGAGCGCCACGCCAAGCGGCGCACTCACCAGGCCCAGCAGCACGCTCTCCGTGAGCAGCTGGCGGACGATGCGGCCGCGGCCCGCGCCGATGGCCGCGCGGATCCCCATTTCGCGCGCGCGAGCCGTAGCCCGCGCGAGCAGCAGGTTGGCGACGTTCGCGCACGCGATCAGGAGCACCAGCGTGACCGCGCCCATCGCCGTGAAGGTGACGAGCTTCACGTCGCCGGGAATGTAGTACTCCGAGAGCGGATTGACGAGTACGCTCCAGCCCGCGTTCTCGGCGTGGGTGGCGGCGAGCCGGGCCGCGATGCCCGCCAGCTCCTCGCGGGCCTGCGCGATCGAACGGCCTGGCGCGAGGTGCGCGAACACCCCGACATCGCGGGCCTGGCGGGGGGCGGCCTGCGAGAGAGGCGCGAGCGGAATCCAGGCCACTTCCTGGAACGGGAACTTCACGCGGGGCGGGAGCACGCCGATCACGGTGTAGGGCAGGGCATTGATCGTGAGCTGCCGTCCGACGATCCGTGGGTCGGCGTTGTAGCGGCGCCGCCACAGTTCGTCGCTCAGGATCACGACCGCCGCGGCTCCGGCGCGATCGTCGGCGGCGGAGAAATCGCGTCCCAGGGCGGGGGCGATGCCGAGCATCGAAAAGAGGCGCCAGCTCACGGCCGCGCCCAGCACGCGCTCGGGCTCGTCGGTGTCCGAGAACGTCAGGCTGCGCTCCTCCAAGCCCGCCAGGGTGTCGAGCGCGCTGGACTGTTGCTGATAATCCACGAGGTCCAAAAACGAGCTGTCACCACGGCGCACGCCTCCCGCCGGCTGGGTGGCCCACACCGTCACGAGCCGATCGGCGTCCCGGAACGGTAAGGGCCGGATCATCGTCGTGCTCACGACGCTGAACATGGTGGCGTTGGTGCCGATGCCGAGGGCGAGGCAGAGGATGGCCAGGCTGGAGGCGAGGGGTGCTCGCAGCAGCGCGCGGAGGGCCAGGCGCAGATCGTGGAGCATGCACAACTCCTACGGCGTCGGCAGGTTCCAGGTTCCCCGGCTGGTCACTGGCATTTCACAAACGGCGGCGGACTGCACCGTCGGCCTCGATGACCCCGAGCTGCCGATGCCGGTGAGTCTACCGCCGTGACGGCAAGTCTCACACCACGCGGTGCAGGCGCGGGACGATGACCAGCGCAACGCCGTAGCAGGCCAGCGCAACGAAGAGCGTAGCCGCGGTGGACACGCGCAAGTCGGTCACCGCGAGCTTGATCCCAATCACCGCCAGCAGCGGATACGCCAACGTACCAATCGACGAGAACGCGCCGGGGCGATGCAGCCACGCGGCGAGCACCGCGAGGCCCGAGAGCAGCGCCGTCCGAACCGTCGCCAGCACGCCCGGATCCTGGGCGCCCAGTCCGGCGCCGCGCCCAATCGCCAGGGTGACCACGCCTGCCGCGCCGGCCAGCGCCAGCAGCGCGATGACAATGGCCGGGATGTCCGCCGCGATCGGCCGCGGGACGTGGCAAGCGGCCATGCGGCTGCCGCTGATCGCCAGGGCGACGGCCAGCGTCAGGCCCGCGGTGCCGACCAGCGCCGTCGTCGGCAGCTCGCCCATGAAGGCGGACTCGGCGAGCACCAGCAGGCCGCCCGAGATGGAAGCGACGACCAGTGCCACCGCCGCGTGCCCGCCGAGCGACACTCTGCCCGACCGCCGCCATGCCACGGCGAGGAGCGCGGCCAGCGCGGTGAGTGCCATCGCTTGAGGCGCACCCCCCATCGCGATTTCGAGCCCCGAGAGCACGAAGATGATCGCCAGCGTGCTGTAGAAGTAGAAGTTGAGCGCGCCGGCCGACTCGCGGGGCAGGAAGGCAAACGAGACGAGGTAGGCCACGGCGCCGAGGGCGACCAGCGTCACGCCCAGCACCCACCCCCCTGATCCGGTCGACCGGCTCACGTAGAGCGCGCCGCCTACCCCGACGAGCAGCACCAGCCCGGTCTGCACAACCTCGAAGACGATCACCTGCCGGCCCCGCACCAGCGTGCGCATCGCGATCGACGCGAAGTAGCCCAGAACCAGCACTGCCTGCGCGAACCAGGCCATGGTGGGCGCGTCGAGCGGTTGCGCGCCGAGGGCGCGCGACGTGACGCCGAACACGCCGACGACGGCCAGCACGCCGGTCGGCCAGCGAAGGCCTTTCCATTCGCGCAGGTATCCGAGCCACAGCGTGGCCACGCCGAGCGCGGTGAAGTAGAGCGAGTACGGAGCGACGACACCCAGTCGCACCATCAGGGTCAGGCCGGTGAGCATGCCACCGGTGGCCGCCAGCCAGGCCAGCGTCTGGAGCCGTGAAACGTACGCGGCCCCGAGCGATCCGGCGGTCACGAGCGTGAGCATGACGGCCGCACCCGCCGCCGAGAGGAGGTCGAAGCGGAACGTGGCCTCGACGATGAGGGGGAAGCCGATGATGAGGGCGGTGGCGACATCGAAGAGCGCGCGGACGTCGTCGTGGCGTCGCGCCGCCACGACCGAGGTCGCCATCCACACCAGGCCGTAGGCCAGGCCCATTGCCACGCCCACGGCGGGCGGCCAGATGGCGGCGTCGGTGAGTGCCCGCAGCAGGAATGCGCCGCCGAGGATGATGAACGAGCGGCCGAGCGCGGCCGTGAGGCGCCTGCCATCGACACGCGGCAGGGGCAAGGCCTCCGCGGATGCGGAGTCCGCGGCCTCCGCCGTGTAGTGAACGGGACCGGGCACGGGGGCGAGGCCTTCGAGCCGGGCGAGGCGCGACTCCAAGGCGTCGACCCGCGAGATCAGGAATGAGATCTGGTCCTCGAGCGTCGGGAACGGCGGCATGCCTTGACCCTCCGCGGCGCCGGGGACCACAGACGCGGCCGCAGAGGAATTCTACTCCCAACTCGACTGCGTAAAGCGTGGACAACCAGCGTATACTGCGCCTCGGCGGCTCGCGGCCCGCCGTTCTGGTCCCCAACCAATCGAGCCGGCAGGCTCTGTTGCCGCCTGGGGGAAGCGATATGCCTTCGCACGGCAGGCCGACCGAGCCTGACGCGATCAAGCGTCGAACGTTTCTGGACATGGTGCTCGGCGTCGGGTTCGTGTCCACGGCCCTTTCGTTCGTCTACCCCCTCTGGCGCTACCTGATTCCTCCGGCCGCCGCCGAGCCTGCCACCAACAGCGTCGTTGCCGGCAAGGCGACGGCGTTCAAGGCGAATTCCGGCACGATCGTGAAGTTCGGATCGAAACCGGCCATCGTCGTCCGCACGCCGGACGGCGAGTTCCGCGCATTCTCGGCGGTGTGCACGCACCTGGACTGCACGGTGCAGTTCAAGGCCGAGACGTCTCAGATCTGGTGCGCCTGCCACAACGGGCTCTACGACCTCGGTGGCAGCAACATCTCCGGCCCTCCGCCGCGTCCGCTCGAACGCTTCACGGTGAACCTGCGCGGCGAGCCCGGGCAGGAAGACGTCGTCGTCACCCGGGCCTGAAGCGCGCCGCCCGGAGGAACGCCCGTGACACAGCAACTCTACGCGTGGCTGGATCAGCGGCTCGACCTGAGCGCCCTGCTGCACTTCATCGCCGAGAAGAGCGTTCCGGTCCACAAGCACAGGGTCTGGTACTACATGGGCGGCATCACCTTGTTCCTGGTGGGCGTCCAGGTGTTCACCGGCATCCTGCTGCTGCTCTATTACCGGCCGAGCGCGGACGAGGCCTTCGAGAGCGTGAAGTTCATCGTGTCGCAAGTGGAGTTCGGCTGGTTGATTCGCAACATTCACAGCTGGTCGGCCAACCTGCTGATCTTCATGGCGTTCGTGCACCTGTTCAGCACGCTGTTCTTGCGGTCGTACCGCAAGCCGCGCGAGCTCACGTGGGTGACGGGCGTGCTCCTGCTGTTCGTCATGATGGGCTTCGGGTTCAGCGGCTACCTGCTGCCGTGGAACGAGCTGGCGTTCTTCGCGACGAAGGTCGGCACCGGCATCGCCGGAGCCGTACCGGTGGTTGGCGACTTCACGATGCGCTTCCTGCGCGGCGGCGACGATGTGACCGGGGCCACGCTGACGCGTTTCTATGGCCTGCACGTCGCCATCTTGCCGGCCATCACGACGGGCATCCTCGGCGTGCACCTGCTCTTGATCCAGCGGCAGGGGATGAGCGTGCCGCCGAGCGTGGAGAAGCAGG
Source organism: Vicinamibacterales bacterium (assembly GCA_035538015.1). Classification (GTDB taxonomy): domain Bacteria; phylum Acidobacteriota; class Vicinamibacteria; order Vicinamibacterales; family UBA2999; genus VFZN01. The sequence continues at coordinate 1,715 of DATLLC010000114.1, read as the reverse complement.
AGAAATCGGGGGCGACGATTCCGCAGATGCCGTTCTTCCCCCACTACGTGCTGCACGACTTGATGTGGTGGTACGTGGCGCTCGGCGTGCTAGCGGCCCTGGCGCTCTTCCTGCCGTGGGAGATCGGCAAGAAGGCCGACGCGTTCGCGGTCGTGCCCCCGGGCATCCGGCCCGAGTGGTACTTCCTGGCCATGTTCCAGGTGCTGAAGCTGCTGCCCGCGCACATCATGGGGGTCGAGGGCGAGATGCTGGGCGTGCTCGGGTTCGGTCTCGCCGCGATGGTGCTGCTCTTCCTGCCGTTCCTGGATCGCGGGGCCGCGGAGGGCCGGTCGAGCCGTCTCGTGACCATCGGCGGCGTGATCGCGCTGGCCTACATGCTCGTATTCACGATCTACGGCTACCTTGCCGCTTGAACGGACTGGAGCCGCCATGCAACCTCACGTCTCTCGCGCGTTCCTGTCCCTGGCACTCGTCCTGGTTGCAGCCGCGGCATGGGCCGAGGCACAACCGCCGGCCGCCGAGACGGGCTGCCTCGCCTGTCATCGCGATCAGCCGTCCGCGGCGTTGGCGACTCCGGCCCGCGATTTCGCGCTCACCGACGTGCATCGCGATCGCGGATTCACCTGCGTCGATTGTCATGGCGGAGACCCCCGGGCCACCGACAAGGTGGCGGCCAAGGCGCCCTCCACGGGCTTCAGGGGGAAGCCGACCGGCGCCGCGATCATCGCCGTGTGCGCGCGTTGCCACAGCGATGCGGCCCTGATGCGCAAGTACGCGCCGAAGCAGCGCATCGATCAGGCGACCGAGTATGCGACGAGCGTGCACGGCCAGCAGCTCGCCAAGGGCGACACGAAGGTGGCTACCTGCGTCAGTTGCCACGGGGCACATGGCGTGCGCCTCGTGGGCGACGCGCAGTCCCCTGTCTACCCGCTCAACGTGGCAGCAACCTGCACGAAGTGTCATGCGGACTCCGAGCGCATGAAGGGCTACACGCGCGCGGGCGCGGCACTCCCCACCGATCAGCGTGTGAAGTACGAGACGAGTGTTCACTATCGAGCGATGGTCGATCGGAACGACTTGTCGGCACCCACCTGCAACGATTGCCACGGCAACCACGGTGCTGCGCCGCCTGGCGTGGACGCCATCGCCAACGTCTGCGGGACGTGCCACAGCGTGTTCGCGTCGAAGTTCGCGCTCAGCACGCACAGCCAGATCTTCGACCGCGGCTGCGTGGAGTGCCACAACAACCACGACATCGCCCAGCCGAGCGACGAGATGCTGGGGACGGCCCAGGGCGCGCTCTGCGCAACGTGCCACTCGGAAGGCGACAACGGGCACAAGGCGGCGACGTCGATGCGCGCGGGCATCGACACGCTGAAGACGGCCATCGGGCACTCGGAGGCGGAGCTCGCGCGAGTCGAGAACGACGGAATCGAGATGGGGGCTGAGACCCTGACGCTGCGCGAGGCCAACAATCACCTGACGCTGGCCCGCACCGAGATGCACGCGTTCGATCCCACGATCGTGGAGTCGGTGCTCGCCGAGGGGATGGCCCTGACCGCGAAGGTGGACGCGGCCGCGGAGGCGGGCCGGCGCGAGGTCTCGTACCGCCGCACCGGGCTGGCGATCTCGCTCGCCTTCATCGTCCTGGTGGTGATCGCGCTGCAGATGAAGATCAGGACGCTCGAGAACAGGAGCTGATCAGGGATCAGGGA
>DATLLC010000113.1:0-2775 GCA_035538015.1 Vicinamibacterales bacterium | reverse complement strand
GACTCGGAAGGCCGGGGACTCCAGGATCATCTCCAGGAACACGCTCCGGGGGACGCCCAGCAGAGAGAGCGGCGTGTCGGCCGTTCCGGCAGCCGGAAAGGACGTCTCGCCGAGCAGCGCCACGACCGTGATGACGCAGCTTTCTCCGGGATTGAGAAGGTACAGGAGGAGTTCGTGGCCATCGGGACTGGATTTCGAGATCCGGACGATCCCTTCGAGAAGCAGCGGGTAGTTGGCGCAGGGACTGCCGTCACCGAATAGCCGTAGACCACACGGCGCCTGAACCGGCTTGGCCGTCTCTTCGACCTTCTTCAGGAGAACAGGTGGCAACTCCCGGAGCACCGGGTAGATGCGAAGGAGTCTTCCACGGTCTGTCGTATTCAACATGCACCCTCCCGCTGAAGGACGACGCACTAGGTGCGCCGCGACGTCGGACGTCCGCGCGCCTGAGATTGGAGCCGTCCTAAGCAAGATGTCCGCCGAGACCTCCAGGAGAGCCAGCAAGAACAATGGGATAGCGGCCCGCTCTGTATCTCTTTCAGCTCTCGGGGTTTACACGCTACTGCCATCCACAGGTCGGGAGCAGTTCGAGAGCGGGTTCGGACGATTCGCTTTCGAGGAATGAAAGCGGATACGTCGAGTGGTCGTCCGAGGCGCCCTGGCCCGCCGCCCGGATCGGCGACATTCGCCTCTCCATGAGGACGCTCCCCGGCGTGTTGTCGAGCGCGCGGGCCGCAAGATTAGCGGTGTTGCCGTAAAGTGAGTGCCCTGCGAGCGGTTCGTTACCGGCTGCCTTCACGCGGCCATCGACAACCAGTTCCGAATTCGGTCCCTGACACCCAGCCACATCTCATTTCAGAACAACAACTTACAGACGACGAGTGTCGGCCGCGCATCCCTGCCGCTCTCGGCCCACCATCCTGTTCTGCGACTTCAACTTCCGCTCGTCGCACCTCCCCGATGATTTCCACCCTCGATTCCGGTATGACTGATTGAGCATTGCCGACCGCGTCGGCGCAACAGGGAGCGGAACCGTGAGCGGAACTCAGATCCCATCGGGATCAGTCGAGTCGACAGCGCTGACCGCGGCGGCAATTCGTAATGGTGACGAAGAGGCTTTCAACCATCTCGCTGGCCGCCATCGTCGTGAGCTGCTCATCCACTGCTATCTCATGCTCGGCTCACTCGACGACGCCGAGGATGCCGTGCAGGACGCGCTTCTCCGCGCGTGGCGCTATCGGGAGAGCCTCATAGAAGGAGCGCCACTTCGTCCGTGGCTCTACCGCGTGGCAACCAACGTCTGCCTCGATGCCATCGCCCGCGACGAACGGCGGTCAGTCCTGGCCGCGAAGTCTGTGGAGAACGGCGCTCCACCGTCGCCCGACGAGGTTCTGTGGCTTCAGCCGATTCCAGACTCCTTGATCGAGCCGATCTCGCAACACGATGCCGACCCGGAAATGATCGTGTTGAGCCGCGAAACCATCGAACTCGCGTTCCTCACAGTCATTCAATTTCTCACGCCGCAGCAGCGGGCGGCGCTCATCCTGTGTGACGTGCTGGGCTGGTCGGCCAAAGAAGCCGCTGGGCTCCTGGATGTCAGCACCGCGGCGGTCAACAGCGCCCTGCAGCGGGCGCGCGTGACGCTTCAGCGAAGGCTGCCATCGCGGAGGCCCGAATGGCCGCCCGGCGAGGATCCCAGCGTCGCCGAGCGCGAGCTGTTGAAGAAGATCGTCGATGCGAGCGAGAAGGCTGACCTTGAAGCATTCACGTCGATCATCCGCGACGACGCCATCTTTCGAATGCCCCCTCAGCCTGGCATCGTTGTTGGTCGGGACGCCATGTTCAAGCTCTGGGTTGACGGAGGCTTTGGGTCGGAGCGCTTCGGTCGCCTTCGCTCGGTCCTCACACGTGCCAATTTGCAGCCGGCGGTGGCCCACTACGTGCTGAGTCCAGGCGATGCCGCGTGGCGAGCGCTGGCTCTCGATGTGCTGCGAATTGAGGAAGGCATCATCACGGAGATCGTTACGTTCGCAGGCCCTGTCTTTCCACGGTTCGGGCTCCCCCTGACGATGGCCGAACAGGCGGGAGGAGAAAGGACACAATGAACGCTCCCGCCTCAATCACCGTCACGCCAGTCCGCGTTGCCGACCTGCTCGCCGAGGGCGAGCGGATGCCGGTCTACGTGCACGTCATCGACCATCCCGATGCGCGCGTGCTGGTCGACACCGGCATGACGGAGCTGCACCCGGCGGTGGCCGACCTCGATCCCCGCCTCAGTCCACTGAGCAAGCAGAACTTCGACCTCGCCGGCATCGACATCGTCGTCAACACACACCTGCACTTCGACCACTGCGGCGGCAACCACCTTTTCGCCGGCAGGCCGATCTACGTCCAGCGTCGGGAGCTCGACGACGCGCGCAGCGAGGACCACTACACCATTCGCGAGTGGGTCGAGGCGCCCGGCGTGCGGTACGTGCCGGTCGACGGCGAGCTCGAGCTGCTTTCCGGGCTCCGGCTCGTCCCGGCGCCGGGCCACACACGTGGCATGCAGGTCGTCGTCATCGAGACCGGCGGGCGGCCGGTGGTCGTTGGCGGCGACGTGGCGGTTTGGTTCGGCGAGCTCGACGAGCCGCACACCGAAGGCCAGCTGCGAGTGCGCGCGCTCGACCCCGAGCTGGTCTGGCTCACGCACGAGCACGAGCCGTGGCGACCCCGCACCGTCTAACACTACTTTGTCACCTTCGCTGCGGCGCGTTACGGCGGAAGCTGTCGAGC
>DATLLC010000112.1:0-21749 GCA_035538015.1 Vicinamibacterales bacterium | reverse complement strand
GCCGAGGCCATCTCCGCGGCGGCGCCCACCAGCGCGACCACGATGAAGCCGACGAAGGCCGGTGTCATGCCGAACGCCTCCGCGGCCTGCTGCACCGACTCGACGAACACCTCGCTGACCAGCGCCACCAGCAGGGTGACGGCAGCCAGGGTTGCGAGTGCGAGGCCGAGCGGCCATACCTCCTCGCCAGACGCTTCGTGTCCGGCGCTGCCGAAGAACTCGCGATGGGTTTTGAGCGAGAAGAGCAGGCCGAGGCCGTACGCGGTGATGAGGAGCATCGACAAGCCCACGCTCAAGGTGTGGAGCACCGCCTGCTGTTCGGCGGCGCCCGAGGTGCCGATGGTCGAAGGAACCAGCAGCGCAATCGTGGCCAGGAACAGCAGCCCCGACTGGAGACGCGCGGACGCCTTGTTGAACTCCTGGACGTGATGCGTCAACCCTCCGATGAGGAACGACGCGCCCAGCATGAACAGCGAGTTGGTGACGATGGCGCCGGCGATGGAAGCCTTGACCAGCATGTACTCGCCGGCGCGCAGGGCGGCGAGCGCGATGACCAGCTCGGTGAGGTTGCCGAGCGTGGCATTCAGCAGTCCGCCCGCCGCATCCCCCGTCTTCGCGGCCACCGATTCGGTCGCCTGGCTGAGCAGCGCCGCCAGTGGCACGATGGCCAGCACCGACAGGACGAACAGCAGCGTATGCGACTCCGGCGCGAGCGATTCGCCCGCGAAGACGGCGGGAACGAACACAAGGAGCCAGAGCAGCGGATTGTGGCGGATCTCACGGAGCAGGGGGTGGGTCATGGATCAGCCGGCAACAGCATAGAGCAGTACCTGACCGTGGGACCCGATTGTGGGGCCGAACCGGCGCGGTCATCGGTCAGGCCGGAGCGAACTCGATGACGACTTTGATGTCGTCCGGGTGTCGGTGGAGTGCCTGCATGAACGCCTCCGGTGGCTCTCGCCGGCTGATCAAGCGCGAGAGCCACGCACGATCCGCGCGCGCCAGCTCCTGGCCCGCCTTGTACCAGTGGCGCTTGTTCGCGTTCACGCTGCCGACGATGACGTTGTTCTGCAGCACCATGGTCGCGGCGGCGTCGGCGGTGGGCAACCCGGTCGTCCGGCCGCCGCTCCCGACGCCCGTGAGGCAGACGACGCCCCCGGGCGCGACCGCGCGAATCGCATCGACGATGACCTGTCCGACGCCCGTGCATTCGACGATGACGTCCGGCTGGAACCCCACCTGCGAGACGGTGCCGGCGTGATAGGTCGCCCCCAGGGCACGCACCAGTTCCGGCTTGGCGCCGGTTTCGACGCGGTCCAGGACATGGACTTCCAGCCCACGCTGGCTGCCGACCAGGGCCGCGAGCAGCCCGATCGGGCCGGCGCCAGTCACCAGCACCGTCCGGGGCTCCCAGAACGCGCGCTGGCCGACGGCCTGCACCTGTTCCCACGCCTTGGTCACGACGGTGGTGGGCTCGAGCAGCACGCCCAGCAGCCCGAGCGAGCGGTCCACCTTCATCGCATATTCGGGCTCGATCCGCCAGCGCTCGGACATGAAACCGTCGATCTGCTTGATGCCGCGCTCGGTGTACTGGCCATTCCGGCACATGTCCCACTCGCCGACCGCGCAGTTGGGGCAGGGCACGGGATCCGGGCGCCGGACGATGCCGACGACGAGGTCGCCTTTCTGGAGTCCGCCGCTCGGGCCCGGATCCAGCACGCGGCCAAGCGATTCGTGACCGAGCACGAGCCGCGTCTTGCCCTGTGGGGCCCAGCCGTACTTGCCCTCCACGATCTCGACGTCGGTGCCGCAGACCCCCACCGCAATCGCTTCGACCAGCACCGACCCGTCGCGGGGGTCGGGTTCGGGGATCTCTTCCAGGCGCGCGGTCTCGGGCTTGTGCGGTTCGACGGTGATGGCCTTCATATGGGCAGTTCGCTCCAGCCAGAATGGTCGCTGAGGTCAGGGCGGCGCCATGCTGACGGCTTCCGCGAGCACCGGCCGGCCGTTCAGGGGTTGTGTCGGCCGGTCGTTGTCGTGGATGAGGGCCGCAAACCTCTCGATCTGTCCGGCCGACAACTGAATTGTAGCGGTCTCCCTTGGGAAAGTTGAGGGTGAAGTTGCCCCGGAGGCGGGCTTTGGCGGCGGCTATGATCCGCCTGCCGCATGGCACATCGCATCCGCGTATTGCTGGCCGCCTGCCTGAAGGCAGGACATGGTACGATCGCCAGGTGGATGCCGCCGCCGCGCGTCGCGTACGCATGCAGGTGCGGGTCTATTCATCCCTCGCGGCGCAGGAGCAGGGCGACCGAGCGTACTGGGGGGCCCTTCCTGTCGCGACCCGCGTGCTGCACGTCTGGGCGTTGAGCGAAGAGCAGTGGCGCCTGCGAGGCGAGTTCCCGGATGAACCAGGACTTTGTCGATCTGTTGCGCGCGTTCAGCGTCCATGACGTGCGGTTCCTGGTGGTCGGCGCGTACGCGCTTGCCGTCCACGGACGGCCGCGGGCGACTGGAGACCTCGACGTCTGGATCGACCCGACGGCGGAAAACGCGCCACGCGTGATGCGGGCGCTCGCGGAGTTCGGTGCACCCCTGACGAGTGTCTCCGCCGCCGATTTCAGCCAGCCCGGCGTGGTGTTCCAGATGGGGCTGCCGCCGCGGCGCATCGACCTGCTCACCGAACTGACGGAACTTACCTTCGCCGACGCGTGGCCGGGACGCCTGCGCGCCGCCTTCGGCCCGCTGGAGGTCGACTACATCGGACGGGACGCGTTCATCCGGAATAAACGGGCGACAGGACGCACCCGGGACCTCGCCGACATCGAAGATCTCGACTGAGCCATCTGGCCGGCGCGTGTCACCCCGCCACTGCCATCCGTTCGAGACCCACCAGTTTCCAGCTCGCAGCCTGCCGCAGGAAGAACGCTCGGACGGGCTGCTTCCAGCTCGCGTGGGTCGCGTGCGTGGCGCTGATTTCCACTTGGATGTACGCGCCTGACGTCGCCGGCAACCCCGCCGGGGCCTGCAGCGTCGCGCTCGTGCTCGTCGTCTGACCGAAGGATTGCGCGCGACCCGTCGCGTTGTCGAACGTCGACCAGGTGGCCGCGTACGAGGCTGGCGGGTCGGCCAGGCGGTGATCCACGGCCGCGTTACCGAAGGTCAACGCGCCCGACGCGTCGAGTGCAGGGTCGACGATCGGGTTGAGCCGGGTCAGATACGTGCGCCCGATCTTATCGCGCCGCTTGATCAGCACATCCGCGAGGTACTGTTCGGCCTGCTTGTCGCTGAGCTCCCCGGTCTTGACGACCGCGCGGATCAGCTCGTCCGAGAACGCCATTACGCGTTGCGCCGCCCAGAACGCGTCATCGTCGCGCATCTCCACGTAGGAGGCGGTCGGTGCCCGAGGCTTCCAGGTATCGGGATCGAAGGCGTCGCCCTCGAACCGGCCGACGGCGGGATGGTCTTCGTAGGGAGCGGTCTGCCACGGCCTGCGGTCGAAGCCGAACGTGAACAGGCGCTTGCGCGACGCACTGCCTTCGTACACGTGTTCCCAGCCTTCGTTCCAGTCGTGCGGGCCGTTGGCGCCGACGCCGAACGTGGAGCCCACGTCCTGCAGGTAATGACGAACGAGGCCGCGTCCCGCCTCGGTGACGATCGTGTCGAGCGTGTTGCCGGCTTTCATGTCGGTGAGGTTCGTCCAGGCGCCGAACACGCGCAGCGCCCGCAGCTCCCGCCGGTGCTCGTGGGGGACGATGTCGTTCGGATCGTCGGGACGGGTGCCTTCGTACTTGAAGCCGCCGAGCACCTTGCCCGGCAGCATTCGCCCTGCCGCAGCGCGGTACGACCCGTCAGCGCTTCGATGGGCGCGCTCGAGCACTTCGCGGACATCGTCGTCCGCCATCGGCGTGCGGCTGCCGGACGGCCGGCGCTTCGTCGCGTTCCCGGCAATCCTGACCGCGTCGGGATGGAACCGGGTGAGGTAGTACTCCACCTGGTTGTAACCCAGTGCCCAGAAGATCTTCGTGGCGATGACGACGGCGCCGGTGGCGCCATCGGGATTGACCGGCGCGTCGAACGAAATGAAGAACGTCTGGCCCGTCGCGTCGGTCGCCGTGAACCCCGGCGCGTCACCGGAGCTCTTCTCGCGGGTGACGGTCCACGTCGCCGGATCCGGCACCGGCCCTTCGACAGGACCGCGAATCACCTCGTCGACCGACAGCGCGCGCGCGCCGATGCGGTTGGTGAACCAGCTCGAATCCGGCACTTCGTCAATCGTGTTGACGTTCTGCGCCCGCAGGTTCCTGGCCGGACGGCGGGAGGTGACGAACAGGTTGTAGGCGAGGTCGTAGTACAGGTCGATGTCCCACGGCTCGGCTTTAGAGGCGTCGGCGGTCTCGGGCTCGCGCGTCAGCGGATCGTCGGCAAAGAACTTCCGCTCCGCCGCGCCGCCGGCCAACCCCGCAACCAGGACGGCCGCGGCGATGCCGGCGACCGTTGGGCGCGCGCGGAACCACCGGGCGGATGCGAATGCCATCATTGCGGTCCCCTCAGAACACCGCACTGGACGAGAAGATGAGGTGGAAGCCCTCGTTGCTGTTCGCGAGTTCGATCCGAATCGGCGTGGCCAATGGTCCGTGCAGCCTGAAGCCGATCCCGTAGTCGCTCTTCAGTTCAGTGAAGTCCAGCTCCGACCGCCGGCTGGTGACCTTACCGGTGTCGTAGAAGATGGCGGTGTCGAAGAAGGCGTTCACCAGGACACGCCACTCGGCCTGGAGCAGCAGGCTGTGCAGATCGCGGAAGCGCCAACTGCTGAACCCGCGCATGTCCGACCCACCGCCGAGGGACGGCATCATGAAGTACGGCACCGTGTGGCCACCGCCGGTGTAGGTCGTCTCCACCTTGCCGCGCAACGACAGTACCCACCGGTCGCGGCCGAGTGGAACGTGCTGAATCGCTTCGTAGTCCACGCGCTGAAAGCTATAGAGGCTGTCGCTGTCGGCGTATCCATGGAGGGAGGCCGCGTAATATCCACCCCGGCGCGCATAGCCGGGCGCGGGCCGGGAATCGACTGCCAGCGTGCCAAACCCGTGCACGTAGGTCGGCGTCGCGCCAAGGCCCGGAGCGGTCTCGGGGGTGTAGACCTCCTCGATCGAAGGGCTGGAGCCCTGCGCCGGGCCAGGATTCCATTCCGCGTAGTCCAGGCCGCCGCTGATCACCAGCCAATGGCGCCACGGCCGGACGTCCAGGATCCCGGAGACATATGGTTGCGTGAAGCTGTAGAGCGCGCGGTCATCCTTGGAGGTGTTGGCGGTGCCCAGGCCGTAGTACCCGACCTCGGTGGCCTTGCGCCAGCCGCCGATGACCGAGAGCGATCCGCGGCGGTCGAACAGGCGCGGCGCACGAAACTCACCCTCCGCCCGGATGTAGCCGCTGGGCGTAACGCTGCCGCGCACGTCCACCCAGTTGTAGTCGCCGACGTGGGCGAGATATCCGGCACCCAGCGTGAAGCCGCCGCCGCGATAGGCGCTTTCGAAGAACGGATGCCATCGCAGTTGTCCGGAAAAGAAGGTCTGATCGAGCTCCTTGACCCATAGCTCGGCCTTGTTCGGCGCGTACGGCTTCAGGTCCTTGGCCTTCTCCTGTTGCTCGGCGGCGATGCGGGCGGCTCGGGTCTCTTGCGGTGCTGTTTGTGCCTGGACGGTCGCGGCGAGGCTGACAAAAAGTAAGGGGGCGAACACCAGTCGACGCATCACTGCGGTACAGGGTAACCCAACCCGACGACTGGACGGCCGAGCTGAGGAGCTCGGGATCTCCCGCCTTCGCCCAAGGCTACGGCGGGCAAGCAAGACCCCAAGACCCTATTGTGTCGGGGCCGGCCGAACGTACCACGTGAAGCTGGTGAACATCATCTCTTCCCACGTCTGATCGCCCCACCACACATCCTTGGTCGGGTCGGGATTCGACTTGTTCGCGGGGGAGTTGTCATACCACGCGGCCGCTTTGATCTTCGTCCCCGCCGGCAGCTCGAGCGGACGAGCGAACTGATACTCGTGCTGCCAATCGAAGTCGTAGTTCGGTACCGAGAGGATCGGTTCGGTGCGCCCGTCGGGATAGACCGCCTCGTAGTACCACCGGATCCCGCGCACGTGCGTGTGCGGGGTCATGCTGAACAGCAGGAGATCGCGGTTCAACGTCATCTCAGCGTCCACGCGGTGATTGGCCTCGCCGGCGGGAATGTGCAGCGAGCCGTTGACCAGAGCCGTGCCCGTCAGCGGCAGCTTCGGCGGCTGCTTCGCGAAGATCAGTCCCATCTTCGTCCGGTCCGTCGTCTCCTTGCCGATCGTCGTGTAGTGCATCTGGAAAACGAGCGACGAGCCCTTGGGCAGCCGCACCGCGGTTCCGGCGGGGAAGTTCCGCGTGGAGTTCCCGGGCACATAGCCCCCGATCGACCCTGCCGTCCCCCGCGGGCGGGGCCGCGCATTGGGATACTCCGGCTTGCGCTGTTCCTCGGGCAGTTGAGGTCCGCCGGTTTGTCCAGCGGGAATGTCCATGCCCTCGGCAAAGGTCACCACCCCCGGCGGACGTGGGGTGCCCGGCGCCGGCGGTGGCGTGGGCGGCGTCGGCGGGCGCACATAGACGATGACGTGGTGTACGACCGCGTGATTGCCGGGCCGCATCTCCCACGCCTGCACCCAGCGGTCCTCGTCGAAGTTCGCGGGCACCTCGAAGTAGACGTACGGGACATCCCCTGTCGCCGGAATCGGATAGTCCTCCTGCATCTCGAGGACGACGTCCGGCTTGCCGATCCGCCAGCCGTCCGGATACTCGGGACTCCGCGGCAGATCCTTCGAGTCGCCTTCCGCCGCGCCGGACTCGACCCACCGCGCAATCGTGGCCTTCTGATCATCGGTGAGGCGCCGTGCATTGGCGAAGTGGCCGATGGCCGGATCGGCATGCCACGGCGGCATCGCGCCCTTCGTCACCTGCGTCGCGATGGAGCGAGCCCAGGGGCGCGCGTCTTTGTAGGCGAGCAGCGACATCGGCGCGACCTCGCCCGGCCGATGGCACGTGGTGCAGTGCTCGAAGAAGATCGGCGCGACGTCCTTGTTGAACGTGGGCTTGGGCTCCGGCTGCGCCTGCGCGCTGGCGGCCGGCGAGAGCAGCAGTCCCGAGGCGATCACGACGAGCGCGAGGGGTCTGGTCGTCATGGCGCCACTATATCGCCGATTCCCGACAAGAGCACGCCGGGCGAGAGCTTGCCGTCCGGGTCCAGCGCGCGCTTGACCGCCCGCATCTGGGCGATGCCGGTCTCGCCGTAGAGCTCGCGCAACAGGCGTTGCTTGAGCGGGCTCCGTCCAACCCCGTGCTCCGCCAGCGGCGCGCCACCCAGGCCGATCACGCCACGCGCGATCTCGAGGACCGCGTCGCGTCCACGGTGAACGTCCTCGAGGGTGCGGGGAATCAGATTGGGGTGAAGGTTGCCGTCCGAGAAGTGGCCCCATATCGCGTAGTCGAGGCCGCGCGTCTCGAAGGCGGCCCGGTAGAGCGCGATTGATTCGGCCAATCGCGGGAACGGGACGACGGGATCGCCGGCGGTCTTCTCGATCTCCGGATGCGTCCGAGCCTTGGCGGCCGCGACCAGGGCATTGATGCTGGCGGGCACGGCCTCGCGGAGGGCGAACAGCCGGTCGGCGCCGCGATCGTCATCCGGCGCTGCCACGACCGGATCGTCGGCCACACCGGCGGCGGCCAGCGCGGCCTGAAGCCGATCCAACGCCGCCTCGTCGTCTGGTCCGATCTCGACCTGGACCAGCAGCAGCACCGAACCTGCCGCCGGGCGAGGGACCTGCGCGCGTGCGAAGGCCTCGTCGGGCACCGCGCGAAGCGCCCTGGCGTCCATGTATTCGATCGCCGAGACCTCGAACGCCCGAGACAGCGGCACGTCGCGTGCGCCGCTGTCGCGAAGGGCTCCGGTCAGCGCGACGGCCTGGGCATCACCGTCGCATCGGACGAGAGCCACGAGGCGTCGTGGCCGCTGGGTCAGCCTGAGCTCGGCGTCCACGATGATGCCGAGCGTGCCTTCCGAACCGATGAAGAGATCGATGAGGTCCATTTCCGCACGCGCGAAATATCCGGCCGATAGCTTCGCGGTGGCCGGCATCGCATACGTCGGGACCGGCACCTGCGCCACCGGTCCGACCGTCGATTCGATCTCGAACCAGCCGTCGCGCGACGCCGTCACTCGCCCGCGCTGGACATCGAGGACGTCTCCGCTCGCGAGGACGACCGTGATCGCCGACACCCAGGCGCGGGTCGAGCCGTACTTGAAGGTGGCCGCGCCGGCGGCATTGGTCGCGATGGTTCCGCCGACGAACGCCCCGTCGAAGGTGGGGACGGGAGGGTAATAGAAGCCCGCGGCGGCCACCGAGCGCTGAAGCGTGGCCAGCGGGACTCCCGCGCCCACGCGGACGGTGCAGTTGGCTGGCGGAGCGATGGAGGTCAGGGCCCGCGTGCTCAGCACCACCTCGCCGCGTGGCGTGGCGCCGCCCGTCAACGATGACTGCGCACCGATCGGAAGCACACAATCGGCGGAGGCGACGAGAGCGGCGACCTCGGCTTCGTCGCGCGGCGTCGCGACGCCGGACGCGAACCCGCCCGGCACGTGCGCCGCGTCGCTCAGGAATGAAGCGAGGACGGCCGGATCCCGTTCGATCCACGGCGGGTCGTTCGACGCGGCACGCCTCGCACGGATGCGATGGGACACCTACTGCTTCTTCCGCGCCGCCTCCGCTTCTTGCGCGCGGGCGCCACGGAGCACGCCTTCCAGGCCGTAGTTCGCTTCGTGACAGGCGTACTCGTACACCTGCTCGCCCGGAGCCATCGCGTTGAACACCAGCTCGCCGCTGAACGGGGCGGTGAAGGTCGTCGGGTCCTCGACCGTCCACCGGTAGTTGATCGTGTTGGCGTCCCTGCGCGACAGCCGCTCGGTGACCTTCAGGTTCTCCCACGAATTGCGAAACCCGTGCAGTGACGAGAAGTTCGTGGTCTCGACCACCAGCGTGTCGCCCTCCCAGCGGCCGATCGAGTCCCCGAACCACTTGCGCAGGCTCGAGGGCGGGTGCTGTGCGCCCATCCGAATCACGCGTGCGTCATGCACCATCTCGGTCAGGATGATGATCGTGTCCTTCGACTGCACGATGGAGTAGTTGTTGTTGTAGAAGTAGTTGGGCAACATCGGCGGCCCGGCGTTGTTGCCAAACGATGTGATGCACCGCTCGGCGAGGGGCCTCAGCTCGGGGTGGTCGAACTCGCCGCCCGCGGCCTTGCGGGCCGCCAACGCCTTGGCAATGCGCTCGCGCGCCTCCGGCGTGTAGGCGGGGATGCGGCCGTCGGGCGGGTCGATGACGATCGAGCTCCGCGGCTGTCCATCGACGCGCAGCACCCGATCGCCCGGGTCGATCCAGAACGCGTTGTACCCGCCGACGACGCCGGCGCCCACCTGCCAGACGCGCTCGAGATACGTCGGCTCCGCGTTCGGACTCTTGCGGGCCTCGCCGCCCACTGGCGGCGCGCCGCGATTCGGATCGCTGTCCTGTTCGCGGGCGTCGATCGCCGCCTGCGTCTTCACCTCATCGTCGCGGGCCGCTTCTTCGGTAATGACAAGAGGCCGGCCTTGCCCGAGCCGCTCGAGCGGGGTGATAGTGGCATTGGTCCAGTTGCCCTGGAAGTCCGGCTTGCCGTCGGGCGTGCGCGGGATGCCCGCCGGTTTCGCGGCGGGACGTGCGGCAGGCGCGGCGCCCTGGGCCGCCGGTTTCTGCCCTGCAGCGGGAGCCTGGGCATCGGCGGCGCCCAGCGCGAGCACCGCCGCCGCGAGGGTGTATCCGACGATCTTCATTTGATCGGCTCCTTCCGCAACTGACCGTACATCAACTCGGTCACGAACTCCACGCACTTGAACTGGCCGAGCTGCGCGCCCCTCTCGACGCGGCGGTAGAGCGGCATGCTCATCTTCCACGGACGCGTGAAGGTCTCCGGGTCCTCGATCGTCGCCTCGTACTGGAGGTGATCGGCATCGGTCATGGAGTAGCGCTCGGTCACCTTCAGGCCGGCGCTGTGGTGATTGCCGGCGCGATCGAACCAGCTCTGATCGTTGAAGCCGGTGACCTCGACGACGAACGTGTCACCCTCCCAGCGTCCCACCGACTGGCCCATCCAGCTGTCCACCTGCGGCGGCCCCGGATCCTTGAGGTACACGTTGCGCACGGCCCCGGCGTACTCGTAGCTGATGAAGAACGCCTTGTCGCTGTGGACGATCTGGAAGGGGAAGGGCATGTAGGTGGCCCGTGGCACCCCGGGCAGGTAGCACTTGATCTCCGGATCCCGCGACAGCCAGTTCTCCTGGTTCTCCTGCTTCTTCTTCAGCGCGTCGGGTTTGTAGGGGATCTCATCGCCGTCCACCACCCCGAGACCGGCGGGAATCGATCCGACGGCGCCGAAGGCGATCACTTCCTTGGCGGGCACCGGCACGACCGGGCCCGGACGCATGGCGAGCGCGGGCTTCGCGCCGTGCGCCTGGATGTCCCAGTTGGCCGTATTGAGCGCCTGCCACAGGCCATTCAGATCCGGCTTGCCGTTCAGCCGCGGGATGCCGCCCGTCCGCGTCTGCCCGGTCAAGGCCGGCCACGAGACGAGCGAGGTGACAATGGCGGTGCCGGCGACGATCGCCGCGGTCTTCAAGGCCGAGCGCATGGGAACCCTCTCTTCTGGTGGGCGGATTATACCGGGACAGGTGCGCAAGGTGCGCACGGTGCGGCGCGTGCCATATAATCGGCGGCCTCACCGGTCGAGGTCCCAATGCGAATCTCTCCTGCAGCCGGCACGATCCGCGTGCGCGCGCGTCTGATCGTCACGCTCGCCGTCCTTTCGGCGTGCGGTACCTGGCTCCTGGGACAGCCGTCGACCCGCGAGGTCCGCGTGACGCTGAGCGAGGGCACCTCGATGGCGGCGGCGCTCTCGCCGGATGCGCGGACGCTCGCGATCGATCTGCTGGGCGCCCTCTGGACCGTCGGCATCGATGGAGGCCCGGCGCGCCGCATCCTGGACGATGGATATGACGCGCACCTCCCGTCGTGGTCGCCCGACGGGAAGCGGATCGCGTTCCAGGCCTATCTGCGGGATACCTGGCACATCTGGACCGTCAACCCCGACGGGACCGGCCTGCAGGAGGTGACCTCGGGTCCGTTCGACGATCGCGAGCCTCATTGGTCTCCCGATGGCGCGCGCCTGGCGTTCTCGTCCGACCGCGGTGGCAACTACGACGTTTGGACCTTGACGCTCGCCAGCGGGGAGGTGCGCCGGCTGACGACCAACGCGGCCAACGACAGCATGCCGGCGTGGTCGCCAGACGGGCGGGAGATCGCGTTCGTGTCGGACCGAGCGGAGCGGGGTGTCTACGCGCACACCGTCGAGGGCAGCGCCGAACGCCTGCTGGCGGCTGACGCGGCGGCGGTCTGGTCGCCGTCGTGGACGCCCGACGGCAAGAGCGTTGCCTATGTGTCGGTGAACGGCGCGAACAGCCGGCTGATGGTCGGCGGCGCGGCCGTGAGCGAGCCGGGCGAGGACGTGTTCCCCTTCCGCCCGCACTGGATCGGCGGCGCCGAGGTGCTCTACACGGCCGACGGCGTCATCAAGCGCCGTCCGCGCGCGGGAGGCGCGGCGCGGCCGATCGCGTTTTCGGCGGACGTGGCGTTCACGCGCGCCGCGTTCACACCCAAGCGGCGCAACTTCGCGCCAGACGGACCGCAAGCGGTCCGCGGCCTGATGCACCCGACGATCGCGCCCGATGGCTCGCGCGTCGTGTTCGCCGCGCTCGGCGATTTGTGGACGGTGTCGGCCGCGGGCGGCGAGGCCGTGCCGGAGCGACTGACCAACGACGTGTTCGTCGAGATGAACCCGGTGTGGTCACCCGACGGGCAGGCGCTGGCCTACTCCTCGGACCGCGGCGGTGAAATGGACCTCTGGATGCGCGACCTGCGCACCGGAACCGATCGCCGGTTGGCGCCGGGCGGAGAGAAGGCGGCGTGGTCGCCGGATGGCACCCGCCTGGCGTTCCTGGATCCGGCCTCGCAGCTCAGGGTCGTGGACGTGAGGAGCCTCGAGGGCCGGCAGGTCCACGAGCGGCTGAACGAGCCGGGGCGCCCGAGCTGGTCTCCCGATGGCCGCGCGGTGGTCATGTCCGCGCTCCATCCCTATTCGTCGCGGTTTCGCGAGGGCACCAACCAGGTGCTGTGGGTGCAAGTCGATCCGAACCCCGCGAGCACGGGCCGGGACGCCTTCGCGCCGGACCGCTGGTTCGATCCGCTGCCGCACAAGTCGATCGGCATGCGCGAGAACCTGGGGCCGGTGTGGTCGCCGGATGGCCGGCAGATGGCGGCGATCATCGACGGCTACCTGCACGCCTATCCGGTCTCGCGCGACGGCGCCCCGACCGCTCCGCCCCGCCGCCTGTCCGCCGATCTGGCGAGCTCGCCCTCGTGGACTTCGGATTCCCGCCACATCCTGTATCAGGCGGTCGATCGGTTTCGCCTCGTCGATCTCGACGACGGGCGCGTACGAGACATCACGCCGCGCATGTCATGGGAGGCGCGGCGGACGTCGGGGACAACCATCACCACCGTCCACGCTGGACGTCTCTTCGACGGTCGTAACACCGGCGCCCGCGAGGCCGTCGATATCGTGATCGAGGGCAATCGCATCCGGCAGGTCGAGCCGCACCGCGACGACCTGCACCGCGGCACCGTCGTGGACGCGTCGGGCCAGACCGTGCTGCCCGGCCTCATCGAGAGCCACACCCATCTCTCGAAGGGCTACGGCGAAGCGCTCGGGCGCATCTGGCTGTCGTTTGGCATCACGACCATTCGCAACCCCGCGGCGAACCCGTTCGAGGCCAACGAGGATCGCGAGGCCATCGACTCGGGCGTGCGGATCGGCCCGCGCGTGGTGACGACGGGTGAGCCCCTGGACGGCACGCGGATCTACTACCCGGGTGGCGTCGCGCTCGACAGCGGTGCGCTGGTGGAGGGCTACATGGCCCGCGCCCAGGCCCTCGGCTTCGATTTCGTCAAGACTTACGTGCGCCTGCCGGATCTCATCCAGAAGCGGATCATCGAGGCCGCGCACCAGGCCGGCATGCCCGTGACCTCCCACGAAATCTACCCGGCGGTGGCCTACGGCGCCGACGGCGTGGAGCACATCCGCGGCACGAGCCGTCGGGGGTTCTCCCCGAAGATGAGCGAGACGCGTCGGACCTACAAGGATGTCGTCGATTTGCTGGTGTCCTCGGGCATGACCCTCACGCCCACGATCGGCATCCAGGGGGGGCACCAACTGCTGACGCTCCTCGACGGTGCGTGGGTCGACGACGCCCGCCTGGCGCGGCTGTATCCGGCCTCCGCGGTCGAGCCCTCGAGGGCGCTCAGGGCCAAGCCGGTGAGCCCCCAAGAGCTCGCCGCCCGGGAGGCGCTCGTCGCGCCGCAGGAGCGGCTCGTGGCGGCCGTGGTGAAGTCAGGCGGTCGCGTGATCGCCGGCACCGACTCGCCGATCAATCCCTACGCCCTGTCGCTGCTGCTGGAGCTGGAGCACTACGTCCGCGGCGGCCTGACGCCGGCCGACGCCATCCGCACGGCCACGGCCGTCCCGGCCGAGGCGATGGGTCTCGCCGCGGATCTGGGAACCATCGAGCCGGGCAGGCTGGCCGACCTGGTGATGGTGGACGGCAACCCGCTGGCGAGCATCGCAGATCTGCGCCGCACCCGACGCGTCATGAAGGACGGCGTCCTCTACGAGCTCGACGCCCTGCTCGCACGCCCCGCCCCCCCATCCTCGGTCGCGAGGCAGTGAGAGGAGAACCCCAGAACCCCAGAACCTCATCCCTGATCCCTGATCCCTGATCCCTGATCCCTGATCCCTGATCCCCTGCCTGTTGTAGGCTAGGCGGACCTCTGGGGGGCGACGATGACTCGAGTATCCCTGACTGTGAACGGCAAGCGTCGTACCGGGCACGTCGAGCCGCGTACGTTGCTGGTCCACTTCCTCCGCGAACAATTGAACTTGACCGGTACCCACGTGGGCTGCGACACCAGCCAGTGCGGCGCGTGCAACGTGCTCGTCGATGGCCGGAGCGCCAAGTCGTGCACGATCTTCGCCGTCCAGGCCGACGGCTCCGAAGTGACCACCATCGAGGGTCTTGCCGAGGGCGATCGCCTGCACCCGCTGCAGGAGGCGTTCTGGGAAGAGCACGGCCTGCAGTGCGGCTACTGCACGCCCGGCATGATCATGTCCAGCGTCAACCTGCTGGCCGACAACCCCGCCCCGACCGAACACGAGATTCGCGAGGGCATTTCCGGCAACTTCTGCCGCTGCACCGGCTACCAGCACATCGTCAACGCGGTGGCGCGCGCCGCCCGGAGGTAGGACCATGGCCACCACACCCGTCCTGCCCAAGCTCGTCGGCGAGCGCGTCAAGCGGCGCGAGGATCCGCGCCTCATCCAGGGTCGAGGCACCTACGTCGACGACGTGAAGGTGGCCGGCATGCGTCATCTGGCCTTCAAGCGCAGCGACATCGCCCATGGCCGAATCACGTCCATCGACACCAGCGCCGCTGAGGCGATGGAAGGTGTCGAGGCGGTCTTCACCGGAGCGCAGATCGCCGCGCTGCTCGCTCCGATGCCGATCGGCACGCCCTTCCCCTCGCCAGAGCACCGGGCGGTGGCCGTCGACGTCGTGCGTTACGCCGGCGAGGCGGTGGCGGTGGTGGCGGCCTCCGATCGCTATGTCGCCCGCGACGCGGCCGACGCGATCGTCGTCAACTACGAGCCGCTGCCCGTGGTCGTCGACACCGAGCTGGCGATGACGGGCAAGCCCGTCGTCATCCACGAAGCGTTCCCCAACAACCTGGCGGTGCCGCTGGTGCCGAGCGGGACCGGGGTGACGCCCGACGGCAAGGTGGACGACAGCGCCGTCGATCGCGCGTTTGCGCAGGCCGAGGTGGTGATCTCGCAGCGCATGTTCAACCAGCGCCTGGTGCCCAACGCGATGGAGCCCCGCGGCGTCGTGGCCCACTACGAGCCTGGCAAGAACACGATGACGATCTGGTCGTCGACGCAGAACCCCCACATCCTGCGCACGATGATCGCGGCGATGACCGGCATGGGCCAGGACCAGGTGCGCGCGATCGCCCCGGAGGTGGGCGGCGGCTTCGGCGCGAAGATCAACATCTACCCCGAGGAGTACGTCGCGGCCGTCGTGTCGAAGCAGCTCGGGCTGCCCGTGAAGTGGATCGAGGACCGGTCCGAGGCGTTCGTGGCGACCACGCACGGTCGCGACATCATCGCCTACGTCGATATCGCCGCCAACCGGGACGGCCGTGTGCTGGGGCTGAAGATGCGGCTCATTGCCGACATCGGCGCCTACAACATGCTGCTCACGGCGGCGATTCCCACGCTGACGATGCTGATGGCCAACGCGACCTATGACATCCCGGCGATTCGGACCACGCTCACCGAGGTCTTCACCAACAAGACGCCGACCGATGCCTATCGCGGCGCCGGCCGGCCCGAGGCCACCTACTTCGTCGAGCGTGCGATGAGCATGCTGGCCGCCGAGCTGAAGATGGACCCGGCCGAGCTGAGGCGGAAGAACTTCATCGGCCGCGACAAGTTCCCCTACCAGACGCAGATGGGTGCCGTGTACGACTCGGGCGACTACGAGAAGGCGCTCGACCTCGCACTGGAGAAGTCGGGCTGGAAGAGCCTGATTGCAGAGCGCGACGCCGCGCGGGCCGAGGGCCGGCTGGTCGGCCTCGGACTGGCGATGTACGTCGAGGTCTGCGGGCTCGGGCCCTCGTCGTCGCTGCCGACCGGCGGATGGGAGCACGCGCAGGTGACCATCGAGCGCGACGGGCGCATCAGCGCCACCACGGGCGCCTCGCCCCACGGTCAAGGCAACGAGACCACCTTCGCGCAGATGCTCGCGGATCAGTTCTCGATCCCGTTCGATCACGTGACCATCGTGCACGGCGACACCGCGGTGGTGAAACAGGGCATCGGCACGTTCGGCAGCCGCTCACAGGCCGTGGGTGGCACCGCCATCCACCTCGCCGGTGGCAAGGTGAAGACGAAGATGGCGAAGTTCGCCGCCGCGCTACTCGAGGCGCACGAAGAGGACATCGTCTTCGCCGACGGCAGGCTGTCGGTGAAGGGCGTGCCGGCGATGGGGAAGACGTTCGCCGAGGTGGCTGCGTACGCCTATGTCCCGGTGCCGCTGCCGCCGGGGCTCGAGCCGGGCCTGAGCGACGAAGCGTTCTTCGAGCCGGCCAACAACACCTACCCGTTCGGCTGCCACATCTCGATGCTCGAGATCGACAAGGACACCGGCGAGCCGCGGCTGCTCAAGTTCGTCGCCGTGGACGATGCCGGAAATCTCGTCAACCCGCTGATCGTCGAGGGACAGATCCACGGTGGCCTGGCCCAGGGCATCGGCCAGGCGATGATCGAGGAGGCCGTTTACAACGAGGACGGCCAGCTGTTGACCGGCTCGTTCATGGACTACGCGATGCCGCGCGCCATCGATTTTCCCCGCTTCGAGCTGCACGCCACCGTGACGCCGACACCGGTGAACCCGCTCGGCGCCAAGGGCGTCGGCGAGGCCGGCACCCTCGGGTCGACGCCGAGCATCGTCTCGGCGGCGGTCGACGCGTTGAGTGGATTCGGGGTGAAGCACCTCGACATGGCGCTCAGGCCCGAGAAGCTGTGGCGCATCATCCAGGGAGGCCAGGCGTGATTCCCACCTCATTCGACTACCGTCGCGCCTCGTCGATCGAGGATGCGCTCAATCTGCTGGCCTCGACGAGGGGCAAGATCCTCGCCGGCGGACACAGCCTCGTGCCGCTGATGAAGGTCCGCCTGAGCGAGCCGAGCGTGCTCATCGACATCGCGCGCATTCCCGGGCTGTCGGGCATCCGCGAGACCGGCGGCGCCATCGAGATCGGCGCGTGCACGACCCACCATGCGGTGGCCACCGCGCCGCTCATCAACGACCGGTGTCCGATGCTGGCCGAGGCCGCTGGCTCCATCGGCGATCCGCAAGTGCGTAATCGCGGCACCCTCGGTGGGAGCCTCGCGCACGGCGACCCGTCGGCGGACTATCCGGCGGCGATGCTCGCACTCGACGCCACCATCCAGCTGCAGGGGCCGAACGGCGCGCGTGCAGTGCCGGCGACGGACTTCTTCCAGGGTGTGTTCACGGTGGATCTGGCGCCGGACGAGCTCATCGTCGGCGTGCGGTTCACCCCGGTGCGCACGGCGGCCTACGCGCGGTTGCGTCAGCGGGCCTCGCACTTCGCGATTGTCGGTGTGGCCGCGTCGCTCGACGTGGCGGGCACCGCGATCCGGAGCGCTCGCATTGGCATCACCGGCGCCGGGCCGTCCGCGACGCGCCTGACGACGGTGGAAAGCGCGCTGACCGGCAAGCCCGCCACGGCGGCCACCGTGGCCGAAGCCGCCGCGCTGGCGACCCTGGACGATGTCAACTCCGACCTGCACGGGAGCGAGGAGTATCGTCGCGCGATGATTCCGGTATTCACCCGGCGTGCCCTGGAGGGGGCGCTGGCGCGCGTCTGAGGGAGGCCCGGCGAGGCGCGCCGCTGCGCGATCCGGGCGCGGTCAGACGTGGCGCTGCAGGTTCGCGAAGAAGCGATCCTGCATCATCTTCGAGACGTTCGCGACCAGGCGCTGCCCGAGGCGAGCGATCGGGCCGCCGGTGTGCACCTGCCCGGCGACGTTGACGACGGTCTCGCTGCCGTCGGGGTGAAGGGTGATGCTGGCCTCGCCCTTGACGAATCCGGGCCGGCCCTGCCCCTCGACGATCATCCGGTACGACGACGGGGGCGCCTTGTCCGAGAGGACGATGGTGCCCTCGTAGGTGCCGCTGATAGCGGCCAGGGCCACGGTGAGCGTGGCTTTGTAGCGATCCTCGCCGGTGGCGACCAGCGCTCCGCAACCGGGCATACACTCGCGGATGACCTCAGGGTCCATCAGCATGCTCCAGACCCGCTCTGGAGGCGCCGCCATCCGGTAGGTTTCGGTAATCTCCATCGACAAGGGCTCCGTTGTGCTGGTGACGCCCAGCTCGAGGAGGCCAGTCTACGCGATCTCCAATCGGCGAGCAGCCGCGCCTGTGGCGGTCGCAGGATCAGGATCGTCCAAACAGCCGATCGAAGTTGCCGCCGAAGATGGCGTGCTGCTGCGCGTCCGAGACGCCGAGGTCGACGAGTGCCGCACGCTGCTGGTTGTAGATGGCGCGATGCCAGCCGCGCGGGAAGAACGACGAGTCGGTGCCAAAGAGCAGCCGCTCCGGGCCGGCGATGCCCAGCGCCGATTCGAACACCTTTTCGAGCGTCAGGTCCGGCTGGAACTTCACCCAGCTGTTGGAGCTGGAGGTGTCGAAGTACACGTTCGGGCACTGATCGGCCACCATCAGCGCTTCGCGCAGCATTCCCGCGCCGAAGTGGGGGATGACGAAGGGGAGGCTGGGGTGCCGGCGCGCCAGCCCCTCGAGATCCAGCGGGTTGCCGTAGCGGATGTCGAAGGGACTCGGCAGGCCGAGCTTCTGTCGCGCGCCGACCGACAGCACGCCGCAGTGGACGAACACCACCGGACCGCAATGGTCGGCGCGGGAGGAGGTCGGACCCTGGTCAATGGGAGGACGTGCGCCGCCGCGGGGGCCGAAACCCGCGACGATCTCCGCGATGCGCGCGACCCGGGGGTCGTGCAGGGTGTAGCTCTGCATGGCCGGGAACAGGCAGACGCCGCGGAGCCCTCGCTCAAGGGCGGCCACGACCCGGCTCTCCGCATCCTCCTTCGTCGGGTCGAGCATGAAGTAGCCGACGAAGCGGGCTGGATGGCGCTCCACGGCGGCCGCCACGGAGGCTTCGTCGCCGGGCACGCTGGCGATGATGGCGGCGCGCGAAACGCCTTGCTCGTCGAGCTCGGTGGCCCAGCGATCGGCCAGCGCCTCGGGCGACACCGGGTCGTCCCACCCGAGGTGCCGGAGGGCATCGGCGGTCGCCACCTGCCGCTGCGCCGCCAGGGTGCTGAAGAACGTGGGTGAGAAGAAGTGGACGTGGGCGTCGCAGATCACGAGGACATTGTAGGAGTGGGGTCAGGCACGGTGACATCGGAAAACGTTGCAATTCTTGCCTCTCCGCGGTCAAGGCTCGCGGGGGGTGGCAAAACCTGCAGCGTTTTTCGATGTCACCGTGCCTGACCCCAAAGCGGCGGCGCGGCGCGCCCACACCAGGGTCAGCGCGATGCCGGCCACGATCAGGCCGGTCGAAAGGCCCCACCACAGGCCGGGTGCGCCCCACCCCAACCCGAAGCAGAGCCAGTAGCCGACCGGGAGCCCGATCAGCCAGTGTGCCGCCAGGTTGGTGACCATCGGCGTACGGGTATCGCCGAGCCCGCGCAGCGTTCCCGTGACGACGCCCTGCAGGCCGTCGAACAACTGGAACACCGCCGCAATCCACAGCAGCGAGGTTCCCAGCGCGAGGACTGCCGCGTCGTTCGTGAACAGGCCGATCAGGGTCCGCGGCACCGCGACGAAGAGGGCCCCCGAAAAGAGCATGAACGCTACGCTCATGGCGATCACGGTCCACCCTGCCGCCGCGGCGCCGCGGCGATTGCGGGCGCCGACGGCGTTCCCCACGCGCACGGCGCCCGCCGACGCCAGCCCGAGGGGGATCATGAAGGCCACGGCGGCAATGTTGAGCGCAATCTGGTGCGAGGCCGTAGCCACCGGTTCGAGCCGTCCGGCAAGCGCCGTGACCACCGCGAAGACGCCGACCTCGGCGGTGACGGTGGACGCCGCCGGGAGACCCAGCTCGACCAGCCGCCGGATTGACGTGTGCGTGGGCTGCTGCACGACGGGTGGATCCGCCGCGTCGCCCCACGTCCACCACACGATCGCCGCCAGCAGGCCGCACATGTAGGCGCGCGCGGCGAATGTCGCCCAGGCCGAGCCCGCCACGCCCAAGGCTGGCATGCCGAGCTTTCCGTAGATGAGTATCCAGTTGCCCGCTGCGTTGATCAGGTTGGCGGTGACGAGCGCAAACATGACGGGCGCGACGTGATGGGTGCTCTGGAGGTACCGTCGAAACGCCGCGTAGAGCAGCAGCAACGGTGTCGTGAGGATGAGAATCGCGAAAAAGTCCCGGAGGAGTGGCAGCGTGTCCTGGTGAAAGCCGAGCGCCGGCACCGCGAACCAGACCGCGGCGAGCACGAGCATCAGCGGCACGGTGGTGAGGAGGGCGAGCTGCACACCGCGACCGAGCCACGCCCGGCACAGCGCCAGGTCGGCCGCGCCGTAGGCCTGTGAGACCAGGGTGTCGAGGCCCAGCAGCAGGCCCATGCCGAAGATGGCAAATCCCAGGTGCATCGAGTTGCCGACGCCGGCTGCGCCGATGGCCGCGGGGCCGAGCGGGCCCACCATGATGGTGTCGACCACGCCCATGCCCATCCAGCCCAGCTCGGCCAGGACGACCGGGCCGGCCAGGCGCAGCGTTGGTTTGAGCTCCCCGCGGATCACGATCCCCCGATCCTATCGCGACCGAGCCCGCTTCGAGGTAAGATGTTCGAACGGTGGTTCGAAAACAGAACATCGGTTCGATTGTCACCGCGGCGGCCCCTCGCGCTCCCGCCGCGCGGGCCCGCCGCTACGACGCGCGCCGCGACGGCATCCTGCGCGCAGCCGCGGCCATCTTCCGCGAGCGCGGCTTCGCGGACACCGGCATGCGCGACATCGCGATGGCGGCGGACCTGTCGCCAGCCAACCTCTACCACTACTTCAACGGCAAGGACGAAATCCTCTTCTACTGTCAGGACCGGGCGCTGAACCGAATGCTCGACGGCATCACGGCGTCCCGCCGTTCGGTGCGCGACCCCGCCGAGCGGCTGCGCGCCGTTCTGGTCACCCACCTGCTCACCATGCTCGACGAGGTCGAAGGCGCCACCGCCCATCTGCAGGTCGAGGGGCTCGCCCCGGCACTCCGCGCCCGCATCGTCCGCAAGCGCGACCGTTACGAGCGCGCGCTGCGCAGGCTGATCGCGGAGGGCGTTCGCGAAGGCGCGTTCGCCGCCGGGAACACCTCCCTCCTCGCGCGCGCCATGCTGGGAGCGCTCAACTGGACCGTCACGTGGTACCGGCCTCAAGGGCCGCTGTCGCCGCAATTGATCGCAGTGGCCATGGCGGAGTACCTGGTGCGCGGCCTGCGCGTCCATTGATGATTGATGATTGGCGATCCGGCGATTCATCGGGTGATTGGGTCATTGGTGATTGGGTGATTCGTGATTGGGTCATTGGGTCATTGAGTGATTGGGTGGTGCGTATGGCGATTGAGATCCAGTCGGGCGGCAGGTTTCGGCTGGCACTCACCGTCAACGGTGAGCCGGCGGACGTGCTGGTCGACGCCTACAAGACCTTGCTCGAGGTGCTGCGCGAGGACCTGCAGCTTACCGGCACCAAGCACGGCTGCGAGCTCGGTGAGTGCGGCGCGTGCGCGGTGCTGGTGGACGGTGAACCGGTGCTCTCGTGCCTCTTCCTGGGCGTGGAATGCGGCGGGCGCCTGGTGACCACGGTCGAGGGGCTGCCGCAGGATGGGGCCCTGCACCCCCTGCAGGACGCGTTCGCCGACCTC
>DATLLC010000111.1:0-5830 GCA_035538015.1 Vicinamibacterales bacterium | reverse complement strand
CTATCGCGCCGCGCTCGATTCCGAGAACGGCATGCTCGCCATCACGCTCGGCGGATCGGGCGACATGAGCAGCACGGCGATTCGCTGGAAGTATCAGCGCACGGTGCCGCAGCTCCCCTCCCCGCTTCTCTACGGGGGCGTGCTCTACATGGTCAACGACAACGGCATCGTGACGGTGTTGAACCCCGACACCGGAGCGTTGATCAAGCAGGGGCGGCTGACCGGTGCCCTGGGTGCCCACTTCTCGTCACCGGTCGCCGCCGACGGCCACGTGTTCTTCACGAGCGAGGCGGGCGCGATCGCGGTCGTGAAGCCTGGTCCGGATCTGACGCCGATCGCCGTGAATGACCTTCGTGAAGAGGCGTACGCGACGCCCGCGTTCGCGGACGGCCGCATCTACGTCCGGACGGTGGCCGCGCTCTACGCGTTCGGCGCGAGCTGATCGTCGGTTCGAGTGCGGCGCTAAAGCGCGAGCAATATGCCCCCGGGGATGCGGACGCAGGTGAGCGTGGCCCTGCATCCCGCCTCGGCCGCCGGTCACGGTCTCTCCGGCTTGATCAAGCGCTTGGCCCAACTCGCCAGGCTGGCGCTCTGGCTCAAACAAGGGCCTGTCCCTGCCTCCGTTCCCGTGTCGGTTCGCGGAATCGGCGGTCTCCGAGGGATGCCGGGCCCCGCTCACCTGCATCTGCACCCGGCGATCATCGCCTGACAAGAGGCCTGTGGCTTGTTCGTTCTTCGCATGGACGACGCCACGCGTTGAAGCTGCCGTGTCGCGGAGCCCTCCGGAGTGGCCGACGCCAGGCACCGTCCGCACGAGAAGGCTGGGGGCGCCGAGCCACCTCACGGAGGTGGCGTCCAGCGGTCCACAGAAGCCCTCGCAGTGCGGACCGGCTACGGAGGCGGGATCCGCGGCACGGTAGCTTCAACGCGTGTGCACCTCGAAGCGGAGGACCCTGACAAGATGCGGCCCTAGGTCAGCTGATTGGAGGGGCGCCGCCGATCCAACCCGGCGTAGAATTCGCTCGCCACCTGCATGATGTCTAAGCCTCGATTGCTCATCGCCCTGTGCCTTGGCCTGCTGGCTCTCGGGCCGACATTGGTCTCCCAATCCCAATCGAGCTCGCCCGGGCACCCCATGCGCGGCTACACGCCCGCTCGCGCGCAGGCCCAGCGCGACATCGAGCGCACGTTCCAACGCCTGCCCTCAGCGGGGCGGATCACCGACTGGCACCGCTATTTCACCGCGGAGCCGCATCCCGCGACCTCGCCCCGGACCAAGGCCATCGCCGAGCGGATCGCGCAGGCCTGGAAGCAGCAGGGCCTGGAGGATGTCGTCATCCGCCGCTACGACGTGCTGTCGTCCAACCCGCGCGAAGTCGGCGTCGAGATGGTGTCGCCGCGGCGCTACGTGCCGTCCTTGAAGGAGGACGCGTATCGCGAGGATCCGGACACGGCGCACAAGGACATCAGCCGGGCCTGGCTTTCCTTCTCGGCTTCGGGCGAGGTGACCGCCCCAGTCGTCTATGCCAACAGCGGCAACCCCGAGGACTACGACCGGCTTCGCGCGGCCGGTATCGATCCCAAGGGCAAGATCGTCATCGTCCGTTACTCGAACCCGTACAGCTATCGGGGGTTCAAGGCGCTGACGGCCCAGCGTGAGGGCGCGGCCGCCATCATCGTCTACTCGGATCCGATGGAGGACGGGTTCACCAAGGGCGAGGTGTTCCCGAAGGGTCCGTGGGGACCCGAGAGCCACTTCCAGCGGGGCGGCATCGCCTACGACTACATCGTTCCGGGTGATCCACTGACACCAGGGTGGGCCTCCACGCCAGGCGCGCACCGCATCTCGACGGCGGAAGCGATATCGGTGCCCACCATCATGGGCGTGCCGCTCTCGTGGCGCGATGCGAAGCCGATTCTCGAAAGCCTGGGCGGGCCGCCCGCGCCGAAGGAGTGGCAGGGGGCGGTCCCGATCGAGTATCGGCTCGGCGGCGAGGCCCGCCTGCACCTCAAGATCGACATGCAGACCGGCGTGCAGCCCAACTACGTCGTAGAGGCGCGCATTCGCGGCAGCGAGCGGCCCGACGAGTGGATCACGCTCGGCAACCATCACGACGCGTGGGTATTCGGCGGGGTGGACCCGAGCTCCGGCACGGCGACGATGATGGACCTGACGCGCTCGCTGGGCGAGATGTTGAAGCAGGGACGGCGGCCGCGTCGGACGCTCGTCTTCTGCGCGTGGGACGGCGAGGAAGTGACGCTCACCGGCTCCACCGAGTGGGGCGAGCAGTTCGCGGCCGAGCTGAAGCAGAAGCTCGTCGCCTACCTGAACGTCGATTCGTCGGCCTCGGGCCCACGGTTTTCCGCTTCCGCGGTCGGATCGCTGGCGTCGCTGCTCATCGACGTGGCCAGGGACCTCGAGGACCCGTCGGGTGGGTCGCTCTACGACGCGATGCGTAAGCCGGCCGAGGGCGCCCCAGCCCAGACGGATGGATTGCTGCCGGAGCAGGCGCTGGTACGGACGCGCATCGGGAGCGGATCCGACCACACGGTGTTCCTCAACTTTCTCTCGAGGCCGGTCGTCGACATGACCTTCGACGGACCCTACGGCGTCTATCACTCGGCCTACGACGATCACTACTGGATCGCCAACATCGGCGACCCGGGGTTCAAGTACCACACGCTGATGGCGCAGTTCTGGGGCACGGTGGCCCTGCGGCTGGCCAATGCCGACGTCCTGCCCTACGCGATGGAGACCTACGCGGGCAGCGTGCGGGAGTTCGTCCGCGAGCTCGACGGGCTGAAGAACGTCGAGGGCAACCTGGATCGCTCGACGCTCGTCGAGCGCGCCCGCGACCTGCGCGCCGCGGCCCGGCGGCTGGACGATCGCGTGGCCACGACACTCGCGTCCGGCGCCCTCGCTTCTGCTGACGCCGATCGGCTGAACCACGATCTGCTGGCGTTCGAGAACAACTGGTCGTACCCGGCCGGCATTCCAGGCCGGCCCTGGTTCAAGCACCTGCTCTACGCGCCGCGCTACACCTACGCCGCGATGACCCTTCCCGGCGTCACCGAGGCGGCGGAGCGCGGGGACTGGGCCGCGGCCCGCGAGCAGGCCGCACTTGTCCAGGACGCGCTGACCAGGAATACGGCGCTCCTCGATGAGGCCTCGGCTCGGTTGCTCCCGCCTGGCGCGACGACAGACACGCTGGAGAGCCGCGTCCGGACCATCAGGGATCGCGTCGACGGGCGCATGGCCGTATACGTCGAGCACCTCGGCACCGGCGAGCGCGTGGCCATCGATGCCGATACCGAATACGAGACCTTCAGCGTCATCAAGGTGCCCATCATGGCCACGGTGCTCGAACAGGTGCGCCAGGGCACGCTCAAGCTGGATCAGCGGGTGCCGATGCGGGCCGACCAGCGCCGGATTCCCTCAGGCGTGCTCTACGCGCTCGATCCAGGGCTGCAGCCGACCGTGCGCGACCTGCTCACGCTGATGGCCATCATCAGCGACAACCAGGCGACCGACGCGTTGGCTGACCTGGTCGGCCGCGAGAACGTGACGAAGCACATGGCCGCCCTGGGCCTGGCGCACACGAAGATCCGATTCTCGGATCTGGACTGGGATCGACAATGGCTGTCGTTCCTCGACCCGAGCTGGAAGGACGCCGAAGGCGACAAGAGCGTCACGTTCCCGTTCGAGAAGTACCCGGCCGCGCAGGTGAGTGAGGCGTTCCGCCGCGTGATCGAGGAGACCGGGCTCTACTTCGGCCGAAGCACCGCGCGCGAGATTGGCCAGCTGTTCGCGAAGATGGCGAGAGGCGAGCTCGTCTCGAAGGAGGCCAGCGCGCTGATGATCGACATCCTCAAGAAACAGCAGGTGAACGACCGTCTCCCCCGCTACCTGGGCGACGGCATCGAGATCGCCCACAAGACCGGCGATGGGCAGCCGTGGGTCGCCAATGACGCCGGCATCATGTGGGTGAAGGGACAGCCCATCGTCATCGTCGTGCTCGCCGGCCACCATCGTGGCTCGGCGAACGAGTTGCGCACGGCCGAAGGCCGGATCGCGGCGGTCGTCGCGAAGCACTACGGTGGTGACGTGGATCCCGCGGGGTTGCAGTAGAGCGAGGTTCTGGGGTTCTGGGGTTCTGGGGTTCTGAGGTTCTGAGGTTCTGAGGTTCTGAGGTTCTGAGGTTCTGAGGGTATTGGATGACCGCCGACGAGATGCTTCGCCTGATCCTGACCAGCCGTGTCTATGACGTGGCCCGGTCCACGCCGCTGGATCACGCGAGGCGGCTGTCGGCGCGCACCGGGCACCAGGTCTTCCTGAAGCGCGAGGATCTGCAGCCGATCTTCACCTACAAGCTGCGCGGCGCCTACAACCGCATCGCGCACCTGTCGGACGCCGAGAAGGCCCGCGGAGTGATCACGGCGAGCGCCGGCAACCACGCGCAAGGCGTGGCCTATGCGGCACAACACCTCGGTCTCACGGCCCTGATCGTCATGCCCCAGACCACCCCCGCGATCAAGGTGACCGCGGTCGGCGAGCTGGGCGCTGAGGTGCAGCTGGCGGGCGATAGCTACGCCGAAGCCAAGGCGCGGTGCGACGAGCTGGCTGCCGAGACCGGCCGCGTCTTCGTCCACGCGTTCGACGATCCGCTGGTGATTGCCGGCCAGGGCACCATCGCGCTCGAAGTCCTGGGCAGCCAGCGCAGCGATATCGACGCCATCTTCGTGCCGGTCGGCGGCGGCGGGCTGATTGCGGGCATCGCCAGTTACGTGCGCGCCGTTCGTCCCGACGTCCAGGTGATCGGCGTCGAGCCGTTTGAAGCCGACGCGATGTACCAATCGCTTGCCGCGGGCCAGCGGGTGGCGCTCGATCACGTTGGGATCTTCGCCGATGGCGTCGCGGTGCGGGAGGTGGGTGCGCTGCCGTTCTCGCTGGCGGAGGGTACAGTACGCGAGGTCGTGCGGGTCACCAACGACGAGATCTGCGCGGCGATCAAGGACGTCTTCGACGACACGCGCTCGCTGATGGAGCCGGCCGGGGCCCTTGCGGTGGCTGGGCTGCGGGCCTGGGCCGCGGGCAACCCGGCGAAAGGCCGATCGCTGGTGGCGGTGCTCACCGGCGCCAACATGAACTTCGATCGCCTGCGCTTCGTGGCCGAACGCGCGGAGGTGGGCGAATCGCGCGAGGCGCTGCTCGGCGTCACCATTCCCGAGCGACCCGGCGCCTTCCGCGAGTTCTGCGCCACCATCGGCCGCCGCGTCATCACCGAGTTCAACTACCGGCTGAGCAGCCGCCACGAAGCCCACATCTTCGTCGGCGTCGCGACCGAGTCGCCCGACGAGGCCGAGACGCTGGCCGCGCTACTCGCGGCGCGCGGGCATCGCACGCTCGACCTGACCCGAGACGAGCTGGCGACCCTGCACGTGCGCTACATGGTCGGCGGACGATCTCCTGACGTCCGTGACGAACGGTTGTACCGCTTCGAGTTCCCCGAGCGGCCGGGGGCGCTGATGGAGTTCCTGGATCGGCTCGGCGGCCGCTGGAACATCAGCCTCTTCCACTACCGCAACCACGGCGCGGACTTCGGCCGGGTGATGGTGGGCTTCGAAGTGCCAGAAAAAGAAGAAGCCGAGTTCACGAGTTTCCTCGCAACACTCGGCTATCCCTATTTGCGCGAACCAGAAAACGACGCCTACCGCCGCTTCCTGACCGCTGGCGAGTAAGGATACCGCCGCGCCGGAGGCACGATCGTTTTTTTCAGGAGGACCCAGTCCTCCTAAACCTACGACAGCCACGGGCGCGCGCGTGCTTGTC
>DATLLC010000110.1:0-4982 GCA_035538015.1 Vicinamibacterales bacterium | reverse complement strand
ATCACCGGCAAGCCGGCGAGATGGCGCCGCACGTCCTCCGAGAACTGATCGACGGAGGCGTAGCGCCGTGCCGGCTCCTTGCTGAGCGCTTTGAGGACGATGTTGTCCAGATCGCCGGCCAGCCGGCGGCGAAGCAGCTCGCCGTGAGCGGTACGGAGCGTGTCGTAGGCCGCCGATGCTTGCGAACTGGCGCCTTTGGCGACGTCACGAGTGTCCGCGCCGGCCGTCGGGCCGCCGTCGGGCAGCTGGGTGACCGCGGTACTGGGGCGAACCGGTTCCGATTCGCACACGACCCGCGCGATGTCGGCGGCCGTCCGGCTGGTCAGGCGGTAGGGCAACCGTCCGGTGAGCAGCTCGTAGAGGAGCACCCCCAGCGAGTAGATATCCGTCGCCGTGGTCACCGGCTCGCCGCGCACCTGCTCGGGGCTCGCGTACTCGGGCGTCATCAGTTGGAGTCCCGCGGCCGTGGGGGCGAGCGTGTGTCCTGCCAGCTCCGGATTGAGCAGCTTGGCGATGCCGAAGTCGAGCAGCTTGGGTGTGCCGTCGGTCGTGACCAGGACGTTGGCGGGCTTGATGTCTCGATGGACGATCAGGTTCTGGTGGGCGTGCTGGACCGCCGCGCAGACCAGCCTGAAGAGCTGCAGCCGCGCCGTGGTGTCCATCCGTCCGGCGTCGCAATACTCGACGATCGGCTGTCCCTCGACGTACTCCATCGCGAAGTACGGCAGTCCGTCCGGCGTCGTGCCGCCGTCGAGGAGGCCGGCGATGTTCGGGTGCTCGAGGCCGGCGAGGATCTGGCGTTCGTGCCGGAACCGTCGCACGATGGCGTCGCTGTCCATGCCGCGCTTGAGCACCTTGATCGCGACGCGCTTCTGGAACGCATCGTCATCACGGACGCCGAGATGCACGGTGCCCATGCCGCCGTGCCCGATCTCGCGAATGAGGCGATAGGGCCCGACACGAGGGTCGCCGTCGGGCAGGCGCGGCGACGGGGCCAGCCGCGTGACCTTGTCGTCTGCAGGATCCACCGCGATTGAGTATAGCGTCGGGTGCTCAGGCGACGTCGACGACCCTCGGTCCCAGTACGTCCATCCGGGGCCGGACGCCGAGGCCGGGCGCGGTGCTGGCCGCCATGAAGCCGCGCTCGCGCCGGGGCGCGCCTTCGGCAGTGCTCACGGTCACGTAGCTGTTGAAGTCGGTTGCGGTGAAGCGAAACGCCTCTGGCGTGCTGTGCGCGAGATGGGCGATGGCGGCGGTCGTGATGTCGCCGCCCCAACTGTCCTCCAGCGTCATCGCGATGCCCATCGACACGCAGAGATCGCGGACCTGCTTCGTGCGCGTGAGGCCGCCCAGCTTGCTGATCTTCAGGTTGACGACGTCCATCGCGTGATCGGCGTGGGCGCGGAGCAGCACGTCGACGCCATCGACGGTCTCGTCGAGGACGAACGGGTGGGATGTCTGCCGGCGCACCGCGAGGCACGCGTCGTAGCCGAGACACGGCTGCTCGATGTACACGTCCACGTCGCGGACCGCCCTGGTCACCCGGACCGCGTCGTGCTGCGTCCAGCCGGTGTTCGCGTCGGCGACCAGCCGGTCGGTGGGCTGCAGCGCGGCGCGGACGTCCCGAATCCGGGCGATGTCGACGTCCGGGTCGCCCCCGACCTTCAGCTGGAACCGGGTATAGCCCTCGCCCCGGTAGCCGGCCACCTTGCGGGCCATCTCTTGAGGCGACTCCTGCGAGATTGCCCGATAGAGCTGAACCCGCTCGCCGAACCGGCCGCCGAGCAGCGTGCACACCGGCAGGCCCGTCGTCTGGCCGAGGATGTCCCAGCAGGCGATGTCAATGCCAGACTTCACGAACGGATGGCCCTTCAGCGCCGCGTCCATGCGCTCGTTGAGCGCGTTGAGCTCGCGGGGATCCACGCCGATCAGGTGGGGGCCCAACTCGCGGAGCCCGGCACGGACTCCGTCCGCATAGGCGGGCAGGTAGAACGGGCCGAGCGGGCACACCTCGCCGTGACCGATGATGCCGGTGTCGGTCTCGACGCCGACGATCGTGCTGTCGAAGACGCTGACCGACTTGCCTCCGGACCAGCTGTAACGGCCCTCGTGAAGCGGCAGCTCTACGCGATGCGCGAAGATGCGGCGAATCCGCATGCGGGTGTGACTATACTTCACCGGCCCTCGGCGGGAACGAGGGCTACAGGAGAGTGCAGATGCTCGTTGCCGCGATGAGGGTCGGCGTCCGCGACGGCGCGGCGGCGCTGGGGGAAGGAGAGAGACTGACCGGAGTCTGTGCCCAGGAGCGAGTGACCCGCATCCGAGGAGGGCCCACGCCTGGTGGCGTTCCCGATCAGGCCCTCGACCTCCTGTTGCAGCGCGCGGGACGGTCGAGGGCCGATATACGCCGCCTCGACGTGGTTGGCAGCGACGCCGCGCCGATCGAGGGCGGCGATGCGAACCTCAGCGACCACTTTGGCCATGCCTGCACGGCATACTGGACTTCTCCGTTCGCCGAAGCGCTGGTTGTGGTCTGCGATCGCGACCCACCGGGCGTGAGCGCCTGGATCGGCCGCGGCAGCAGCCTGACGCGGCTGGATCTGCACTGGGATGGTCCGGGATTCGCCGAGCTCTACTCCGCGTTTTCGCGCGCTGTGGGCTTCGCCGGCGAAGCCGGCGAACAGCAGTTCGAGGCTCTCGCCCGGCTCCGCCCGGATGCGCGCGACCCCGGCTTCGAACAACTGGTCTCGCTCGATGGGAACACGCTCGTCATCGCCCCGTCGCTCGAACGAAACATCGAGGACGCGCTGCCGCGGGGCATCGCTCCCGACGATCATCGTCGAGCGTCGCTGGCCGCTGCCCTTCAGGTGCGTCTGGCCGATCTCCTCGTCGAGCTCCTCGCGCGGGTGCGCGATGGCCTGGGGGTCGATGCGCTCTGCGTGGGCGGCAGCCTCTTCTACCACTCGGCCATCAACACCAGGATTCGCCTGGGCGGGCCGTTTCGCGATGTCTTCGTGCCGGTCGATCCAGGCGATGCCGGCCTGCCTGCCGGCCTCATCCTGCGTGCCCTGGGGACCTCGCCAGTACCGGTGTCGCCGTTCCTCGGCCCGTCGTACTCGCCGGAAGAAACCAAGGAGGTGCTGGACAACTGCAAGCTGCATTACTCCTGGGAGACCGACGGCAACTGCGTCTCGATTGCCGTCGAGGCCCTGTCGCAGGGGCGGTTAGTAGGCTGGTTCGACGATGCGATGGAGTGGGGACCGCGCGCGCTTGGCGCGAGAAGCATCCTGGCGAGCCCGCGTGCGCCCTACGTGCTCGAGAACCTGAATCGGTTCCTCAAGCACCGCGACCCCTGGCGCGGCTACGCGTTGAGTGGCCTGCAGGATGCCGTGCCGACCCACTTCGACGGCCCGGCGGCATCGCCGTTCATGGAGTGCGACTACCGGCCCCGCGATCCCGAGTCGCTCCGCCACTTGCTGCCTTCGCCTTCAGCCGTCGTCCGGGTGCACACCGTCGGCGATGCCGGGTTGCCGCGGTTCGTCCGGCTGCTCGAGGCGATGGGCGCGGCGACGGGTCTGCCGTTCCTCGTCAACACCTCGTTCAACGGTTTCCACGAGCCGAGCGTGTGCAGCCCGCGCGACGCCGTCCGCGTCTTCTACGGATCCGGCCTGGACGTGCTGGTCATGAACAACTTCGTCCTGCGGAAATGAACAGGGGTCATGCCGGTAGTCCGGGCGGCGCCTCCGACGGATCGTGGCCAATCACGACGGTCCAGGGACGCACGGACCACTGGCGCACCAGCCCCTCGGTGACGTAGGGGTCGCGGGCCGCGAAGGTCTCGGCCACCGACTTGTCGGCGGCGCGAAACACCAGCAGCGCGCCGGCGGGCTCGCCGAGTGCGCCGGCCATCACCAACTCCCCGCGCGCCGCCGCATCTCGAGCGAGTTGCAGGTGCTGGGGCCTGTACGGCGTCCGCCTGGCCGTGAAGTCGTCGACAACATCGTAGGTCAGTGCGAAATACGGCATCGGTTGCTCATTGATGATTGATGATTGGCGATCCGGCGATTTATTGACGATTCAGCGATTGTGCCATTGGGCCATTCACATTTAGCGATCGAGCGATTGCGCAATCGCGCGATTCAAATGCCGATCGCCGCGAGGCGATGTCCCGATAGCTGTTGAAATTTGAAGCGGCGACTCCTCACTGCTCGTGTTACACGAGTGGTGACCAAACCGAGGCGGACGCCTCAATAAGGAGTCGCCATGAAAGAGTCTGTCACAGTCGATCCCGCGCACCAAGCGGTCCCGGACGCTCAGCGGAAACTGCCGCGGATCGAGGTGTTGGTCGACACGCACGCGGAGTTGTGGGAGCTCGCGGTGCGCGCGGGCTTGCACGTGCTCGAAGCGATGATGGAGGAAGACCGAGCGACGGTGTGCGGGCCACGGTATGCGCATGATCCGGATCGCCACGCCGCCCGCGCGGGCACGGTGGCCAGCGAGGTGGTTGTGGGCGGGCGGAAGGTGGCGGTGCGCCGCCCGCGCGTGCGCGCGGATGGCCACGAAGTGGCGTTGCCGACGGTGCGGACCCTGCAGCAGATCGATCCGCTGTCGCGGCGCGTGGTCGAGCCGATGCTGATCGGCGTCTCGACGCGGCAGGATGCGCGCAGCCTGGAGCCGCTGCCGCGCGGCGTCCGGGGCCGCGGGACCAGCAAGAGTGCGGTGAGTCGGCACTTTGTTCTCAGCACGAACGCGACGCTGCAGCGTTGGCAATCGGCCCCGCTGGACCGGCTCGACCTGGTCGCGTTGTTGCTTGATGGCGTGCAGCTCGGCGGCCAGTGTCTGATTGTCGCGCTCGGCATCGCTGCCGACGGCCACAAACACGCGTTGGGCCTCTGGGATGGGTCGACGGAAAACGCGACCGTGTGTGAAGGCCTGCTGACGAATCTGCGCAGCCGCGGCTTGCGCACCGACCGCAGTCTGCT
>DATLLC010000109.1:0-11108 GCA_035538015.1 Vicinamibacterales bacterium | reverse complement strand
GGTGATACCCGATGCGGAACTGGAAGCCCATCGCGTCCCAGCCTTCGCTCTCGGCACCAGGGACATCGTCACGGCTGATGTGATTCGTGTTCCAGAGACCGCCGGCGCCCAAGTAGAAGCCCTTGGCCGTCTGGTAGTGCGCGCCGAGGAAGATCTCGAAAGGCCGATCCACGTCCCACGACGACGGTGGGCCGCCGATGTCGAGGTTGGGCGTGCCGGTGAAGTTGACCGTGTTGTCGAAGTAATACTCGCCGGTGGCCTCGCCAATCACCTTCAGGCGGCCGCGGCTCGGATAACCGAAACCGACGCCGTAGCGGAAACCGTTGCTGAGCTCGTAATCGTCCGGGTTGCTGCGGAACTTGAAGCCACCGAAGCCGGACACGTCGAGCTTTTGATTGACTTCCTTGCTGACGATGCCGTCGACGAAGAAATCCGGGCTGCCGGTGCCGAGGCCGTCGTCTTGGCTGGCCGTCGGGAGCTTGATGGCGCCGCGCACCGCGAAGGCCACGCCGTTGTTGGTGGCCTGGGAGCGCAGGTTGAACTTCGCGCCGAGCGTGACATCGCCGAAGCCCTGCTGCCACCCGTCGTTGACGAGGTAGTCCATCGGTTGGCCGCCGGCGGCGACCGGACGACGATCGGCGTCGATTCGCCGGACCAGGGCCAGACCGCCGAAGATCTCCACCTTGTCGGTCGCGCCGAACGCGAACGTCCCGGTGAAGTCTCCGATGTCGCTGAAGCCCTCCGACCGGTCGAAGTTCACGTAGACGCCCTGGCCGGCCGCCTTGCCCTTGGGCAGCGTCTCGCCAATGGGCACGAACCACAAACCCGTGTCGCCAATGGTCGTGCTGCTGGCGGGTCGGGTTGCCTGGTCGGACGTCTGCGCCCAGGCGGGGGCGGTAGCGACCAGGGAAACTGCCACGACCGTGGCAAAGCGCCGCAAGATACTCATGCCCAGATAATACGACCCGGAATCTCCGGAAGTCAAACTTATCTGGGACTTTACACGGTTTTATCCGACTTCCCGAATGCCCAGGCGACCACGATACCGATGAGGTAAAGGACGAACATGGGGGCGGCCACAAGCGCCTGGCTGACCGGGCTACCGTCTGGCGTGATGACGGCCGCCACCACGAAGATGATGAGGACGGCGTACTTGATGTGACGTGCCAGGAACCCGGCCGACACGATGCCGAGCCGCGCGAGCACCAGCATCAGCATGGGCATCTGGAAGACCAGGCCCATGCCCAGCATCAACTTCACGTACAGGCTGAACACCGGGTCGATGCGCGGCGTGAACTCCATGAAATCGTTCGAGAAGCCCGCAAAGAAGCGCCACGCCGCGGGAAACAGCACGTAATGGGAGAACGCCGCGCCGGCGACGAAGAGCGACGACGATCCGAGGACGAAGGGAATCGCCAGCTTCTTCTCCTTCGAGTACAGCCCGGGGGCGATGAAGAGCCACACCTGCCACATGATGTAGGGCGAAGCGAGGATCAGGCCCGAGAGCGCCGCGATCTTCAAGTAGATGAAGAACCCCTCGCCCGGCTCGGTGTAAATCAGCTTGTGGCTCGGGATGTCGGCGGTCAGACGCGCGTAGACAAATTCCTGCGTCCGGTTCGCGAACGCGAACGCGGCGAGGAACCCGACGAGCAACGCGACGACGGCGTGCGTAATGCGCTTGCGGAGCTCGTCGAGGTGCTCGAGAAACGTCATGCGCCCATCGAGCGCCTCCTCCTCGTCGCCGAATGGCGAGGAGACCTCGGGCGATTCGGGCGTGTGCGGCTGCGGCGATTCCTCGTCCCGCTTGGGGAAGGGCACCAACGCCATACGAAACGCTAGCGCGAGACGGTCTGGCTCGGGGCCGAGGTGTCCGGGGTCAGCGGAGGCTCTGCCTCGGTCTTGCGAGACGCCGTTTCCTTCTGCTCCTCGAGCTTGATTTCCTGCTCGAGGGTGTTCTGGAGGTCGTTGGACGCCTTCTTGAACTCGTTCAGGCTGCGACCCAGCGACTTGCCGAGCTCGGGCAGCTTGCGGGGGCCGAAGATGATGAGCGCGATCACGAAGATGATGATCAGCTCGGGCATGCCAATGGAACCAAACATGTCAGTGCTCCAGATGCGCGTTCAAACGGCCGGTCCGCCAGGCGCGGCGTCCAAGAGAAGAGTATACCCCACCCCTCCGGGGGAATTCCTTGCCGGGTGGGGGCTTATTGGTTAGCATCGCCCTATGCGGATGTCGTCCGTCGTTGCTGTCGTGTTCGCCGTCGCCGCCTCGGCGGTAGCAGGTGGGTGGTTCGGCACGACCGCTCTGGCCACGCAGGACCGCGTTCCCGAGCACTACCGCGCCTTCACGGCAGCCCTGGCCGCCATCGAGTCGCAGTACGCCGAGCAAGTGGAGTCCGACCGGCTGGTCTACGGCGCTATCAACGGCATGCTCCAGACCCTCGATCCGCATTCGAGCTTCATGGATCCGCGCAGCTATGCGCAGATGCGGGAGCGGCAGGAAGGCCGCTACTACGGGCTCGGCGTGACCATCCAGGCGCCCAACGGCGACATCACCGCCGTCAGGGTGTTCGAGGGCTCGCCAGCCCACGACAAGGGCATACGCCGCGGCGACGTGATCGCCGAGATCGAGGGGCAGAGCACCAAGGGCTGGACCACCGACGATGCGGTCGGGAAGCTTCGCGGCAAGAAGGGGACGTTCGTCAACATCGGCATCCGCCGCAAGGGCCTCGAGCCGCTGATTCCGCTCAACGTGATGCGCGATCAGGTGAGCATCCCGAGCCTGTCGGCCGTCTTCATGATCGACGCCGAGACCGGCTATGTCGGCATCACCGACTTCGCCGAGCACACTGACGAGGATCTCGGGTCCGCCCTCGAATCGTTGACGAAGAAGGGCATGAAGCGTCTGGTGCTCGACCTGCGGAGCAATCCGGGCGGTCAGCTCGATCAGGCGATCCGCATCACCAACCGCTTCGTGCCCAAGGGGTCGATGGTGGTCTACACGCGCGGCCGTGTCCCCAATTCGGATCAGGACTACCGCGCGACCGATGCGCCGGAGTACACCACCATCCCGATGATCACGCTGGTGAACCGGAGCAGCGCCAGCGCCTCCGAGATTGTCTCGGGCGCGCTGCAGGATTACGACCGCTCACTCATCATCGGCGAGACCACGTTCGGCAAGGCGCTGGTGCAGTCCGTCTACCGCGTCAGCGGCGGCGCCGGCCTTGCTTTGACGACGGCTCGCTATTACACGCCGAGCGGCCGGTTGATCCAGCGGCCGTGGGACGGGACTTTCGACGAGTACCTGACCTACACGATGAAGGATCAGAGCCAGCGCGCCTATTCGGCCGATCAGTTGAAGTACACGACGGGCGGGCGCAAGGTGTACTCTGGCGGCGGCATCGAGCCCGACGAACGGTTCGAGGGCCCGCTCGAGGGATTCAATCCGACCCGCTTCGGCCGCTCGCTCTTCAACCGCGGCCTGTTCGCCTCGTTCGCCGAGCAGTTCTACTACGAATCCGACACGCGTCCCGGAACCAAGGCGGCAACGTTCAAGTACGTGAAGCGCAACTTCGAGGTGACGCCGGCGCTGGTCGACGACTTCAAGACGTTCGTGGTCGGCCGCAACACCAAGATGGACGAGGAGTCCTGGACCAAGGACCTCGAGTTCATCCGGGCGATGATTCGCCTCGAGATCGATCAGGCTGTCTTCGACATTGCCACCGCGCGCCAGCATCTGGTCGCGGCCGACCCGCAAGCGCGCTACGCGCTCGGTCGGTTCGGCGAGGCGCAGAAGCTGGTCGAGCTGTCGCGCGGCCGCAACACGAGAATAGGGCAGTAGACCCCCAAGTATTGCGTCATCCTTCCGCCTTGCCACAAGGGGAAGGGCTTGCTAGACTGGCCGGCGTTCCCCTTCCAGCCGACTTGTCATGCGCCTCGAACGAATCGAACTGTCCGGTTTCAAGTCCTTTTCCGACCGATCGGAGCTCGCCTTCGACGAAGGCGTGACCGCCATCGTCGGGCCCAACGGGTGCGGCAAGAGCAACGTCGCCGATGCCCTGACCTGGGTCCTCGGCGAGCAGAGCGCCAAGAGCCTGCGCGGCGAGAAGATGGAGGACGTCATCTTCAGCGGGTCCGATGCCCGCAAGCCCACCGGCGCGGCGGAAGTGCGGCTGAAGCTGAGCGGCGTGGTGGTGCCGCCGTCGCTCGAGAAGGAGATGGGCTACGAGCCATCGCCGTTCGGGCCGGGTACGAACGGCCACCACACCTTCGCCGAGCTGCCCGCGCCGATGCTCACGCGCGATGTGGAGGTGACCCGCCGGCTGTTCCGCTCCGGTGAGAGCGAGTACCTGATCGACGGGCACCAGTGCCGCCTCAGGGACATCCACGAACTGCTGATGGATACGGGCCTCGGCGCCAAGGCCTACGCCATCATCGAGCAGGGCAAGATCGGCATGATCCTCAGCTCGCGGCCGACCGATCGGCGCCAGTTGATCGAGGAAGCTGCCGGCATCACAAAGTACAAGGCCCGGCGCCGCTCGGCGGAACTCAAGCTCGAAGCCGCGCAGCAGAACCTGACGCGGCTCGACGACATCGTCTTCGAGGTCGAGAAGCAGAAAGGTGCGCTCAAGCGGCAGGCGGCGAAGGCGCGCCGCTATACCCGGCTGCGGGACGAAATGCGCCGGTGGGAGAAGGTGCTCTTCGCGCGCCGCCACCGGGCGCTCGGCGAAGCCATCGAGGGCACGCGCGCGCGGCTCGCTGACGCGCGCGACAACGAAACGGCGGCGGCGGCTCGAGTCGCGGAAGTGGAGACGGCGCTCACGACGCTGCGGATTGAGCAGGCGGAAGCCGACACCGCGGCGGGGCAGGTCCGGGACGCGGCTCATGCCCGCGAGCTTGACATCAACCGGCGCCAGCAACAGATCGCGCTCGATCGCCAGCAGGCGACGATGCTCGACACGCGCGCCGGCGAGCTCGATCAGGAACGCCAGCAGCTCGAGGCCCGCCGCGAGCCCGAACGCCAGGCGCTCGCCGCGCGCCGGCAGGCCCTGCAGGACGCCGAAGCCCAGCGCGACGTCGCCGCCGGCGGCGTTCAGGCCGCGGGCGATCAGTACGCGCGGGCCCAGCAGTGGATCGAGACCATGGAACAGGACGTCGAGCGCACGCGCGGCGACGTCTATGCCGTGGTCAACACACTGACCGCCTTGCACGCCGCCGCGCAGTCGGCCGGGGCCCAGCGCGAGCGGGCCGTGGAATCGGAGCAGCGGTTCGCACTGGAGTCCCGCGAACTGACCGCCGAGCTCGAGCAGGTGCAAGTGGAGCGGCAGTCGTCCGCCGCGCAGCTGCGCCGCGCCCAGGAGGAGCTCGAGGCCGCGCGCCTCGCGCGGGGGGCGCGCGAGACGGAGCTGGCCAGCGCCCGAATCGAGCACGAGTGGCGAGCCCGTGATGTGCGCGCACGCGAACAGGAACTGGCCGGACTTTCGGCCCGGCTGCGATCGCTCGAGGAGATGGACGCCCACCGCGCCGGTTTCGCCGATGCTGCGCGCATGGTGCTGGTGAACGCGAACGGCAAGGTTGGGCAGATGGGCGCGCTCGCCGACTTTTTGGAAGTCGAGCCGCGCTACGAACGTGCGGTTGAGGCGTGCCTGGGGGACCTGCTCCAGCACGTGCTGGTCGAGCGGCTCGAGCACGTCTCTGCCGGCCTGCGGCTGATTCGCCAGGAGGATGCCGGTCGCTGCGGCTTCGTCGTGGCGCGGCCGGACGGCTCGGACGTTCAAACGACAGGGGATCGAACCGCGGAGGTTCAAACCGCGGAGGTTCAAACCTCCGACGTGCCCGTCGGCACCGTGCGCCTGCAGGACGTCGTCCGCATCGGCGGACCGTTTTCCGGTGCGCTCCGCGCCGCCATCGGCGAGGCCTGGATCAGCGAGTCGTTCGACGCCGCGTCCCGAGTGGCGCCGTTCGTTCCGTTCCCGGTGGCGACTCTCGAAGGTGACGTCTTTCGCGGACGCCACATCGTGACCGGCGGGGACAAAGCCGAGGCGCGAGGCATCCTGGCGATCAAGCGAGAGATCAAGGAGCTGCGCGAGCGCATTGCGACCGAGCGCGCCGCGCTGGCGACCCTGGCCGAGGAGACCGCCCAGTGCGAGCGGACGATCGCCCACGCGACGGCGGCGATTGAGGCCTTCGCGGCCGAGATGCACCGCCAGGAGAAGGGCATCGTCTCCCTCGAGGCGCTGGTGTCGCGCGCCGCACAGGACGAATTCCGCGTGCAGCAGCGCGCGGATCTCGTGGCCATCGAGATGCGTCGGGTTCGTGAGGAAATCGCGGGGCTCGACGCCCGAGAGGCCGAAGCGCGGGAGTCGGTCGTACGTCTCGATGCCGACAAGCGCACGGCCGACGACGCGCTGGTGGCCACGCTGCAGCGGCTGTTGTCGGCCCGCGAGCAGGCGGAAGCAGCCAGCCACACCGCCGCCGAAGCGCGCGCGGCGCACGCGACGCTGGTTGAGCGCTGCGCCGCTGCGGCCGCCGAAGTGAGCCGGATGGACGCCGCGGCCGTGGAGTTGGAGCGCCGCGTCGCGTCCAGTCTCAACGACATTGCCCAGATGCGCGACCAGCGCGAGCGGCTGCTGGCCGGCATTACCGAGCACGAGCAGGAGCTCGACGCCGACGTCCGGTCGCTCGAAGCGCTGCGCGACCAGGTGTGTGTCGCGGACGAGCGGGCGGCCGAACTCCGCGCCGCCCTCGACGCCCAGGAAAGCGTGATTCGGGACGCGCGGCGCGCGCTCGATGCGGTTCGGGCCCTGGCCGCCGGCCTCGACGTGACCCGGGCCACGGCCGAATCCGACCTCACGCACCTGGCTCAACAGGCCCACGATACCGTGGGCGCGACGCTCGACGAGGTCCAGGAGGAAGTCGCTCGCATGGAGGCGGCTGGGGTGGTGGAGCCCGACGCGCGCGCCATCCGCGCGGCGGAAGTCGCAGAGCCGGACGAGGAGGAGGGTGCCGCAGTCGAGGGCACCGAGGCCCCGGTCCCGGAGCACATGACCGCCGAGGAGGCCATCACCGAGCTTCGGGGGAAGATCGACCGGATCGGCCCGGTGAACATGATGGCCATCGAGCAGCACACGGAACTCGAGGCCCGCCACGGCTTCCTGACCACACAGCGGCAGGATCTCATCGACTCGATCGCCCAGACCAACGAAGCCATCAGGCGTATCGACGAAACCACGCATGTCCGCTTTCGCGAGGCGTTCACGGCGATCAATGCGAACTTCCAGCAGACCTTCGCCACCCTGTTCGGCGGCGGCCGCGCTGGCATCACCCTGCTCGACGAGTCCGATCCGCTCGAGAGCGGCATCGACATCGTCGCATCGCCGCCGGGCAAGCGGCTCCAGAGCGTGATGTTGCTCTCGGGGGGCGAGAAGGCGCTCACGGCGATCGCGTTGATGTTTGCGATCTTTCGCTACAAGCCCAGCCCGTTCTGCCTGCTGGACGAGATCGACGCCCCGCTCGACGACGCCAACATCGGCCGGTTCGTGGAACTGCTCCGGGGCATGATGGACAAGACCCAATTCATCATCATCACCCACAGCCGTAAGACGATGGAGATCGCCAACCGGCTGTACGGCGTGACGATGGAGGAGCCGGGCGTCTCGAAGCTGATCTCCATTCAGATGAACTGAACCGAGAACCCTGGAACCCCAGAACCTCAGAACCCCAGAACCCCAGAACCTGAGAACCTGAGAAACCGTATAAGTCGTCATGGATCGCAGACGGGTTCTCGCCGCCGCTTTGGCGCTCGCGGTCACCGTGGCTACTGCCTCCT
The DNA here is from genome assembly GCA_035538015.1 of Vicinamibacterales bacterium. Lineage (GTDB taxonomy): Bacteria > Acidobacteriota > Vicinamibacteria > Vicinamibacterales > UBA2999 > VFZN01. The sequence goes on along the minus strand of DATLLC010000109.1, from coordinate 3,281 downwards.
GCGACGTGCAGGTGGGACAGGACGGCGGCCTGTCGTTCGATGTCGCGTCGGGGCGGGCTCAGGACACCTGGACGCGCAGCTACACCCTGGCCAGCGGCGGTCGCCTCGAGCTCATCAACGTCAACGGTACGATTGCCGCGGAGCCGTCCTCCGGCACCGAAGTTGAGTTGACAGGCGAACGCATCGCGAAGGCGTCGTCGGACGAGGCTGCGCGGGAGCTGCTGGGCAAGGTCGAGATGCGGGAAGAGGCCGGGGCCAGCCAAGTACGTGTGGAGGTCCGCTCGGCGCGACATTTCGGCTTGGGCGGCCTCGAGGTCCGCTGGACCGTGAAGGTGCCGAAGGGCGCGGTCGTGGACCTGCGCACGACGAATGGCAAGGTGCAGTTGACGGGCCTGACCGGCGAGGTGCACGCACGCACGGTGAACGGCGGCGTCACTGGCCGCGGCCTGGCGGTGCAGGTCCTGGAGGCGTCGACGGTCAACGGTGGCGTGGACGTGGAGATCGCCGAGCCACTCGGCGGCGATGCCAGAGTGAGCCTGGAGTGTGTCAACGGTGGGGTCCAGCTGGCGCTGCCCGGAGACAGCAAGGCGAGCGTCCTTGCCCGCGTGACCAACGGTGGCATCAGCACGGGCGATCTCACGCTCCAGCCGACCGGAGAGCAGACCCGCCGCCGTGTGGAGGGGACGCTCAACGGCGGCGGCGCATCGGTCACCCTCGAGACGACCAACGGTGGCGTTCGGCTGACCCGATCGTCCGTTCAGTCGAAATCCACGAGCTAACCGTTTACAGTTAGAGCGGGCCCCGTCACATGCCCGCTCCCGTGAACGAAGACAAGTCCACTCGCTACCACCGGCTCCGGCGACGGGCCGACCTCAGCGGCACCGCAGTCGCCGGGATCGTCCTGCTGGTACTCGCCGTTTCGGGCGCGGGCGTCCGGATCCGCGAAGGGTTTCAGGCGATCGCGGGCGCCGTGCTGCCGGCCGGGCTCGACGAGCCGGCGACCGTGGTGCTCGTCACCATCGCCGTCCTGGTCATCCTCCAGGTCGTGGAGTTCCCGTTTGCGTGGTACCAGGGCTTCGCGCTCGAACACCGCTACGGCTTGTCCACGCAGAAGGGGGCGCACTGGCTCGCGGACCATGTGAAGGCGACGGCCGTGGGCATGGTCCTGGCGGTTGCGGCCGCCTCGGTCGTGTTCACCACCCTCCGCAGGTGGCCCGATGGCTGGTGGGTGCTGTCCGCGGCGATTTTCGTGGCCGCGATGGTGGCGCTGGCGCGCCTGGCGCCGGTGCTCCTGCTGCCGCTCTTCTACCGGTTCCGGCCGCTCGACCGGCCTCAGCTCGCCGAGCGTCTGATGGCGCTGGCGACGCGCGCCCGGACCGACGTGGTCGGCGTGTTCGAGTGGGTCTTGAGCGGCCACACCCGCAAGGCCAACGCGGCTCTAGCCGGGCTCGGCCAGACGCGGCGCATCCTCCTCTCCGACACCCTGCTGGCCGACTACACCGACGACGAAATCGAAGTCGTGCTGGCGCACGAACTGGCGCATCACGTGCACCGGGATCTCTGGCGTGGTATCGCCTTGCAGGTCGTGGTGGTGGTGGGCGGGTTCTTCTTCGCCGACCTGCTGCTGCGCGCCGCGGGTGGCTGGCTGCAGTATCGCGGGTTATCGGACCCGGCCGCGATCCCGCTGCTGATGCTGACCGGCGGCGCCTGGTCGTTCGTCATGCTGCCAATCGCCAACGCCCTCTCCCGTGCCCAGGAGCGCGCGGCCGACCGCTACGCGCTCGAGACCACGCGCAATCCGGAGGCGTTCGTCTCGGCCATGAGGCGGCTGTCGCAGCAGAACATGGCCGAGGATCGGCCCTCGACGCTGGTGCGGCTGCTGTTCTACTCACACCCTCCGATCCGCGAGCGGATCGAGGCGGCGCGGGCGTTTACGCGGATGTAGCCCCGCCGTGCGAGGCTGGTCGCGTGGAGGAAGGAATGCGCTTGTTACCGGTGGTCGTCGTCTTGCTGCTCGCCATGGCCTTCGCGCCGGAGGCCCAGACTTCGACCAAGACCAACGTCGCCCATCGGGGCGCGTCGGCGTATGCACCGGAGCACACGCTTGCGGCCTATCGGCTGGCCCTCGAGCAGGGCGCCGATTTCGTCGAGCAGGACCTGGCGGTCACACGCGACGGAGTCCTCATCTGCCTGCACGATCCCAGCCTCGAGAGGACCACCAACATCGAGGAGCTGTTCCCGTCTCGCTTCACTGAGATCGAGTACGAGGGCAAGAAGCGCCGTGTCTGGCTCGCCAACGATTTCACGCTCGAGGAAATCAAGCGCCTCGACGCCGGCTCCTGGTTCGATCCGAAGTTCGCCGCTGAGCGGGTGCCGACCTTCGACGAGGCGGTCGCGCTCCATCAAGGGTAGGGCCGGATTGTTCCCGGAGCTGAAGACGCCGGAGATCTACAAGGGCCGTGACGTGAGGTTCGAAGCGCTGGTGGCCGCGGCTCTCGACGCGCACGGCCTCCGCGGACCGCATGCGAACGCCGCCTCGCCGAAGGTCTGCAGGATCACCGGCGAGGACAGCGCGCGCACGCTGGCCGCCATGAAGATTGGCGCTCCGGTGGTGCTGCTCGTCGATCGTGGAGACGGCTGGGACCAGCCGCGGGTGCAGGGGTGGAAGGGCGTGGTGCAGGGACTCGGCCCCGCGAAGGACATCATTCTGAAGAGGCCGGAGTTCGTGCAATGGGCGCACGAGGCCGGCCTCACGGTGACCCCGTACACATTCCGTTCGGCCAGTCCCGGCCGGTTCCCGACCGTCAAGGCCGAGATGGAACACTACCTCTACACGCTCGGCGCCGATGGGCTGTTTACCGACAACCCCGACCTGTTTCCGCGGCGCTGAACGGTGCCGCCGCGGCTATCCATTTGGCGATCGATGATTGACGATCGGGTGACTTATCGGGTGATTTGGCGAATTGCGCCATCCAATTGATCAATCAATTGAATGAAACAATGCCCCAATCACCCAATCATCAATGAATCGCCAATCACCAATCATCAATCATCAATGGACACGCTCCTACTTCCCCTTCACCACCAGCGTCCCTTTCATGTCGCGGCAGCCCGGGTCGCTGGTCAGGTTGCAGTAGAAGGCGAACGCCCCCGCCTGGTCGGCACGGAACTCGAACGAAATGGTCTGGCCGCTGCCGGCACGCTTGACGATGCGGTAGGCGTCGATCACGAAGCTGTGGGGCCGGTCCTCGCTACGCAGCGTGATTCTCACCAGGTCGTCC
>DATLLC010000108.1:0-10150 GCA_035538015.1 Vicinamibacterales bacterium | reverse complement strand
CGGCGGATGCGCTCGACAATCTTCAAGTGCCCGCGGTGCAGCCCATCGAAGTTGCCGATGGCCAGCACCGGGTACGGCCATCGCACCGGCCGGGCGTCATCAGGAAACCGGACGACGTCCACGTCAGCCGACCTCCACCGTGAGCTGCAGACCATCGTGGGCCAGCGCCATGCCCGCGGGAAGCGACCGATTCGTGCCCGCGTGCGACAGGTCGTGGCACACGTGCGTGAAAAACGTTTGTCGCGGCTGCAGGCGCTCGGCGACGGCCACCGCCTCGGACAGCGAGAAATGGGTCGGATGCGGCCGGTGACGGAGCGCGTTGAGCACCAGCACGTCCAGCCCCTCGAGCAGCGGCCAGGCGTCTTCCGGGATCGAGCTCGCGTCGGTGAGATAGGCGAACGAGCCAAACCGAAAGCCCAGGATCGGCAGGGTTCCGTGCAGCAGCGGCACGGGCTGCACGGCGAGGGCGCCGACGTGGAACGGGCCGTCGATCTCGCGGAGATCGAGCTGAGGAATGCCGCCACCCTTCTGCGACGGCGGTTCGAAGACGTACCGAAATATGCGCCGCAGCTCGCGCGCCGTCGGCGGCGCCGCGAACACGGGGATCGCGGCACCCGCGAGCGCGTTGAACCGGCGTACTTCGTCCATTCCCATCACGTGATCGGCGTGACTGTGGGTCATCAGAATGGCGTCCACACGCCCGACATCGAAGGCGAGTGCCTGCTGGCGCAGGTCCGTGGACGTGTCCACCAGCACGCTGGGACCGCCCGCCACCTCCAGGTACATCGACGGACGCAGTCGCTTGTCACGCGGGTCGTCGGACCGGCACACCTCGCAGCCGCAACCGATCATCGGCACGCCGTGAGAGGTGCCGCTCCCGAGAATCGTCAACCGCGCCGCCAAAACACCGAATGATAGCATTCGGCCATGTCGCTCTCGGCTGGCGCCCGTTTCGATCGACTCGTGGCCATCATGCACATGCTCCGCGGGCCCGACGGCTGTCCGTGGGATCGCGAGCAGACGCTGCAGTCGCTGCGTCCGTTCGTGATCGAGGAGACGTCGGAGCTGCTCGACGCGCTCGACGCCGGCGACATGCCGGCATTCAAGGACGAGCTGGGCGACTTCCTGTTCGAGGCCGTGTTCCTGGCGGAGCTCTGCGCCGAAGCGGGGCACTTCACCATCGCGGATTCGGTCCAGAGCGTCATCGACAAGCTGATTAGACGCCACCCGCACGTGTTCACGCCGGAGGGCGAGCCGCTGCCGAAAAACACGACGATCACGGCGTCCGGAGTCAAGGCGCAGTGGGACGACATCAAGAGGGTGGAACAGACCGCCGCCGGTAGGCCCGAGAAGACCACTCTCGGCGGGATCCCGCGATCGTTGCCGGCCCTGCTCCGCGCCGATCAGCTGTCGCGAAAAGCGGCCTCGGTCGGCTTCGACTGGCAGCGCGCCACCGACGTCCTCGACAAGATCGACGAAGAAGTGCGCGAGCTGCGGGAGGCGGTCGCCGCCCGCGGCGCTTCATCGGCCGAGGCCGAGGAAGAGCTCGGCGATCTTCTGTTCGCCCTCGCGAACCTCTCCCGCAAGCTGGGGATCGCGCCGGAGGACGCCCTCCGTCGCGCCAACGACAAGTTCCAGACTCGCTTCGAACAGATGGAGCGTACCGCAAGAGCCGATGGACACACCTTGAGCGAGCTCTCCCTCGACGATCTCGACGCACGCTGGAATTCTGCCAAAAGACACCACGACGGCACGAAGGACACGAAGTAGTCACGAAGGGCACGAAGGAGACACGAAGGGCACGAAGGGGGCGCGCAGGGCACGAAGGAGACACGAAGGGGGCACGCAGGGCATAAAGGCACGCCGCCCATCGTTCACAGGACGATGCGCTTCAAGCCGGAACGGAGCAGCTCCGTGTTGAAGTTGATGAGCAGACCCAGCCGATGCCGGCTCGCCCTCAAATACGAAAGTAACTGGGCCTGATGGATTCGTTCGAGTCGCTCCACAGACTTCAATTCGACTACTACCAGGTGCTCCACCAGGAGGTCGATCCTGAAGGTCCGTATGGGCCGGCCCCGATAGGAGATGTTGACAGGTACCTCCCGATCCATGATCAGTCCTGCCTCCTCGAGCTCAATCACCATCGCGTCTAGATAGAGAGCCTCCCTGAAGCCTGGGCCAAGCCTCCGGTGCACCTCGATTGCGCAACCGATTGTCGCCTCGGCTACCCGCTCGATGTCCGGAGGTAGGCGGCTCCTGACTCTGGTCAGCATGGTCGCTCCAATCTTTCCTTCGTGCCCTTCGTGTCGCGTCCTTCGTGCCCTTCGTGTCAACTTCGTGCCCTTCGTGTTGTCCTTCGTGCCCTTCGAGTCGGTCAGCGCAGCCGCCACCGCCGGCCCGTGAAAGTGGTCACCTCGACGAAGTGGCCATTGGTGACGAGCTCGATCTGCCCGTCGAGGTCGGTGCGGAAGACTTCAGCGCCGACGTTGGCGTAGCGCTGCAGCACGGCGGGCGCGGGGTGACCGAAGAGGTTCCCTCGCCCGGCGCTGACGAGGACCACGGCGGGCCTCAACCTGGTGAGCCATCCCGAGGCGCTCGAGGTCAGGCTGCCGTGATGGGCCGCTTTCAGCACGACGATGCGGCCGTTCTCGAACGCCGATGCGGCCAGTTCATCCTCCACCGTCCGCGTGATGTCGCCCGTGAGCCACACCGACACCGCGCCATAACGGACCTCCAGCACGAGCGAGTCGTCGTTGCGCACGCGTTGCCGTTCCCAATCGGGAGCCGGCGGATGGTGCGCCACGACCTCCACGCCACCGAGCTCGAGGCGGTCACCTCGCTGCAGCCAGCGCCACGGCGTGCGCGTCGCCCGTGCCTCGCGACGCACGGCCTCGAGCGGCAGGTGACCTGCCACCGGCACGCCGGCCCACACTTCCCGTGGGTGGAAGTCCCGCAGCAGACCACGCACCCCGCCCAGGTGATCGAGATCGCCGTGGGTCACGGCGATGTAGTCCAGATGGAGCAGACGACGCGCCCGCAGCGACGGCCCGACCACCCGGTCGCCGATGTCGAACGCACCGGCCGCGATGCCGCCGGCGTCCACCAGGAGCGTCTGCCCCTCGGGCGTGGTGACGAGAAGAGCGTCCCCTTGTCCGACGTCGATCGCCGTCACACGAAGCGGTTCGCCAGAACCGGGTGGCCACCTCGCGTGCGGCGCGAAGGCGATCCACACCCAGAGGACCAGCACGTTCGTCGCGGTGAGCCGCGAGGCGAGACGCCGGGTCCGGGAGTCGATCGGCGGGCGGCTTGCCCACCACCAGGCGGCCACCGTCAGGTAGTACGCCGCCAGCAGCGCGACTGGCGGCGGGGGCACTCGCCAGGTGGCCCAGGGCACCTTGGTCACGAGGCTCGAGCTCCCGACCAGCATGGACGCAGCCACGTGGGTGACGTACCCGCACAGGTCCGCCGCGCGGGCCATCGCCAGGGCGTCGGCCAGGACGCACAACGTCGCAGACGCCTGGACCAGGCCCATCGCGGGGATGGCAACCAGATTCAACACCAGTCCGGCGAGGGTGACGCGCTCGAACACGAACGCCGACACCGGCGTCAGCAGCAGTTCCACCGCCGCCGTGGCGAGGATGATGCTGACGAGCGGCGTCAGCCAGCCACGGCGAAGCGGCCAAGCGCCACGGGCCGCCACCATCAGCAGGGCGCCGGTCGCGCCGAATGTCAGCCAGAAACCGGCGCCGGTAATCTCCAGCGGGTTCGCCATCAGGATGCCGGACGCCGCCACGGCCACGGCGTGCACCGGATGCGTCCGTTGATCGATGAGGCGCAGCGCGAGGTAGGTACCGGCCATCGCCGTCGCCCGCACGACTGACGGACCGCCACCGATCACCCAGGCGTGGGCGATCAAGACGACCGCGGTGACCCCCGCGGCCGGCGCGAAGCGAACGCCGACGATCCAGAGGAGCGCGAGCACCGCGCCCGCCAGCAGCGCGATATTGCCACCCGAGATGGCCACGACGTGATACGTGCCGGCCTCCTGAAGCCGCTGTTCCACCTCGGGGGAGAGTTCGGCCCGGTCTCCAATCAGGATCGCCGTGCCGATGGCCGCTGACATCGGATTGAGCGGCGCCACCCGTCGCTGCATCGCGGCCCTCACCTGCGCCCGCATCGTGGCCGCTCCCTCGTCCCACCACGCACCCGGGCCCTCGCTCTCGACCAGCAATCCACTCTTGGCTGAGGCCACGAGAGGAGTGCCTCGCCAAGCGAGGGCGCGAGCTTGATCTGGCAATCCTGGGTTGCGGTACTGGGTGGGCCGCCTGATGGCGACGGGAACGACAATCGTCCGCCCCGCGCGCCAGTCCTGCAGACGCGCCGTCTGAATCCCGGCGATCGACACGCCGAGGCCGCCGCGACCGGCCTGCCAGGCTCCATCGATCTCGATGTCGGATACCGCAAGCTGGATCTGGGCGCCGTACTCGGTGGCCGACGCATCGCGGACCAGCCGGCCGCGCACTTTGACGGCGGTCTCGCGCAGTCGGGCTTCGCCCGCCAGCGTTCCCTCGGTCTGGCGATCGAACCACCGCACCAGCGGGGGACGCGCGGCATCCTCGGCCACTGCCACCGCACGAAGCGCGGCCGTACCGACCACAGCGACGGCAATCAGGATCCTCGTGGCTCCACGCACGCGGTACACGTGGGCCACCCACGCAAAGCCTACGGCGCCGGCGACGAGGCACGCGAGCAGGCGCCAGCAGGCCTGCGGCAAGTGGAGTCCAGCAGCCGATCCAGCGGCGACGAGCGCGGCAAGACGCAGGGAGAGAGGCATGCCGCGGCAGACTGCAAGCCGCGGCGCGTGCGGAATCAGCCCGGATCAGGGTTGCGAGGGCGCCCCCATCCGCAGGGATTGCGATGAGAAGACGTCTGGGGTCAGGCAGATTCTGCGTTGACGGCGGCGTGGTAGTCCTGCAGGGCGCGCACATCCAGGCCCTCGCTGCGCATCGCGCGAATGGCCTGCACGGCAGCGGCCGCACCAGTGATCGTCGTGATGCACGGGACGCCGGTCATCATCGCGGCGCGCCGCACTGCCTTGTCGTCGAAGAACGACTCGCGGCCGAGGGGGGTGTTGATGACCATCGCGATCCGACGATTGACGATTTCGTCGGCCAGACTCGGACGGCCTTCGTTGACCTTGTAGACCACGCTCGCGTCGAGCCCGTGCGCGCGCAGGAAGGCGGCCGTGCCGCGCGTGCCGGCGATGCCGAACCCCATCGCCGCCAGCTCCCGCGCGATGGGGAGCACCTCGACCTTATCATCGTTATTGATGCTCAGGCACACGGTACCGGACTCGGGCAATCGCTGGCCGACGCCGAGCATCGCCTTCATGAACGCCATGCCAAACGACCCGGCGCCGCCCATCACCTCGCCCGTGGACTTCATCTCAGGCCCGAGAATGGTGTCCACTCCAGGGAACCGGACGAACGGGAACACCGGGCTCTTGACGAAGACGCCGGTCGGCACCAGATCCTCAGTCATGCCGAGCGAGGCCAGCGTGCGGCCCGCCATCACACGCGCGGCGATCTGCGCGAGCGGCAGACCGGTCGCCTTGGCCAGATACGGCACGGTCCGCGATGCTCGCGGGTTGACCTCGAGCACGTACACCATGTCGTCCTTGATGGCGTACTGCACGTTCATCAGGCCGACCACTTTCAGCGCGCGCGCGATCCGCCGGGAATAGTCGCGAATGGTGGCCAGGTGCTTCTCGGCCAGGAACGGCGGCGGCACCACGCACGAGCTGTCGCCCGAGTGGATGCCGGCCTCCTCGATGTGCTCCATGATGCCGCCGATGACCACCGCGCCGGCCGCGTCCGCCACGCAGTCGACGTCGATCTCCTTGGCGTGCTCCAGGAAGCGGTCGATCAGGATCGGCCGGTCGTGCGACACATCCACGGCACTGGCCATGTAGCGGTCCAGTGTGGCAACGTCGTACACGATGGCCATGTTGCGGCCGCCGAGGACGTAGGAGGGCCGAACCACCACCGGGAAGCCCACCCGCGCGGCCACCTCTCTGGCGTCGGCCTTCGACGTCGCCGTCCCGCTCGACGGCTGCGGGATGCCGAGATCCCAGAGCAGCTGTGCAAAGCGCTGCCGATCTTCGGCCAGATCGATCGAGTCCGGCGAGGTCCCGATGATCGTTACGCCGGCGTCCTGCAGGGACAGCGCCAGCTTCAACGGCGTCTGGCCGCCGAACTGCACGACGCAGGCCACGTCGACATTCCCCTCCCGCTCCTTCTCGATGACCGCCATCACGTCTTCGAAGGTCAGCGGCTCGAAGTACAGCAGGTCGGCCGTGTCGTAGTCGGTGGAAACGGTCTCCGGATTGCAGTTGATCATGATCGTCTCGAAGGCCTCCTTCCGGAATCCGAAGACGGCATGGCAGCAGCAATAGTCGAACTCGATCCCCTGGCCGATGCGGTTGGGCCCGCTGCCCAGGATGATCACCTTGGGCGCGCTCGTCGGCTCGGCCTCGCAGCTCTCCTCGTAACTGCTGTACATGTAAGGCGTGAACGACTCGAACTCCGCCGCGCAGGTGTCGATGCGCTTGTAAACTGGCACCAGTCCCAGCTCGAGCCGGCGGTCGCGCACGGCCGACGCGTCGACACCCAGGATTTCCGCCAGCTCCTCGTCGCCGAAGCCGGCCCGCTTGAGCGCGCGCAGCAGGTCGAGCGACATCTCGCGAAGGCCTACCATCTCGGCCGTCCGCCGTAGCTCGACGAGCGACGCGAACTGGTCGAGGAACCAGGGATCGATCTTGGTCAGCTCGTGCAGGCGTTCGACGCTCCAGCCCTTCTCGAGGGCCCGAAACAGCGCCCACATCCGGCGGTCGGTCGGGACCACCAGGCGCCGCCGGAGCTCGGTGTCTTCCTCCTCCTGCTCCTCCTCGCTCGCCGGCTCCTCGTCGGCCGCGGGCCGGCGGAACAGCAGGCCCTCCTTCCCCATCTCGAGCGAGCGGATCCCCTTGAGGAACGCCTCCTTGAACGTGCGCCCGATCGACATCGCCTCGCCGACCGACTTCATCTGCGTGGTCAGCGTCCGGTCCGCTTGCGGGAACTTCTCGAAGTTCCACCGCGGAATCTTTACGACGATGTAGTCGATGGTCGGCTCGAAGGAGGCTGGCGTGACGCGCGTGATGTCGTTGGGGATCTCATCGAGGCGGTAGCCCAGCGCGAGCTTGGCGGCGATCTTGGCGATCGGGAAGCCGGTGGCCTTGGAGGCCAGGGCCGAGGAGCGCGAAACGCGCGGGTTCATCTCGATGACCGTCATCCGGCCGTCGGCCGGATTGACGGCGAACTGGATGTTCGATCCGCCCGTCTCCACGCCGACCCGACGGATGATGCGCCGCGCGGCGTCACGCATCCGCTGGTACTCCTTGTCGGTGAGGGTGAGCGCCGGCGCCACGGTGATGCTGTCGCCAGTGTGCACGCCCATCGGGTCGATGTTCTCGATCGAGCAGATGACGACGAAGTTGTCGGCGCCGTCGCGCATCACCTCGAGCTCGAACTCCTTCCAGCCGATCACCGACTCTTCGACCAGGACCTCGTGCACCGGGCTGAGGCTCAGGCCCCGCGAGCAGATCTCCTTGAACTCATCGAGGTTGTAAGCGATACCACCGCCGACGCCGCCCATCGTGAAGGACGGGCGGATGATCGCGGGGAAGCCGGTCTCCTCCACCATCGCCAGCGCTTCTTCGAGCGACTTGGCGACCCCGCTCCTCGGCATGTCGATGCCGATCTCGCGCATCGCGTTCTTGAACAGCAGGCGATCCTCGGCCACCTTGATGGCCGGAATCTGTGCCCCAATCAGCTCCACGTCGTACTTGTCGAGGACGCCGAGCTCGTCGAGCTGCACCGCCAGGTTGAGTGCGGTCTGCCCGCCCACCGTCGGGAGCAGGGCATCGGGCCGCTCCTTCTCGATGATCTTCTCGAGCGCATCGGCCGTGAGCGGCTCCACGTAGGTGCGATCCGCCAGTTCGGGATCGGTCATGATGGTGGCGGGATTGCTGTTCACCAGCACCACTTCCAGTCCCTCGCTCTTGAGCGCCTTGAGAGCCTGGGTTCCCGAATAATCGAACTCGCAGGCCTGCCCGATGACAATGGGCCCGGACCCGATCACGAGTACACGGTGGATGTCAGTCCGTTTTGGCATCCCTCAGCGACGCTCCATGGTCTCGATGAACTGCGTGAACAGGTAATCCGCGTCATGCGGCCCGGGCGACGCCTCCGGATGGTACTGCACCGAGTAGATCGGCTTGTCGACGTGGCGCAACCCCTCCACGGTCCCATCGTACAGATTGAGGTGCGTCACCCGCGCGGTGGCGGGCAGCGAGTCGGGATCCACGGCGAACCCGTGGTTCTGGGCCGTGATCTCGATGGCGCCCGAGTCCAGCTGTTTCACCGGATGGTTACCGCCGCGGTGCCCGAACTTCAGCTTGTAGGTTTTCGCGCCGAGTGCGAGGGCCATCAGCTGGTGCCCCAGACAGATCCCGAACATCGGCACGCCGGCGTCCACCAGCTCCCGAATGTTGTCGACGGCGTAAGTCACCGCCGCGGGATCCCCGGGGCCGTTGCTCAGGAAGACCCCGTCGGGCTGCCACGCCATGACCTCCGAGGCCGGCGCGTCCGCCGGAAACACGCGCACCTCGCAGCCGTGGGCGACGAGACGCCGCAGGATGTTCAGCTTGATCCCGTAGTCGTACGCCGCGACCCGCAGCGGTCTGGAGGCACGCTTGAGGGGCGGCACACCAAACGAGGCCTCGGCCACGGCATCGCCCAGCGTCGTGGTGAAGTCGTAGGGCTCGGCGCAGGTGACCATCTTCACCAGGTCGCTGCCCTCCATCTGCGGAATCGCCCGCGCGCGCTCGACCAGCGCCTGTGGATCGTGCGAACCCGTGGCAATCACGCCGCGCATGACGCCGCCTGACCGAAGCTTGCGGGTGAGGGCGCGGGTGTCGACGTCGCCGATGGCGACGATCTCGTGATGCGTGAGGTAGTCGCGCAGCGTCCCCTGCGACCGCCAGTTGCTCGAGATCGGTGACGGGTCACGCATGATAAACCCGGCCACCTGCGGCGCTCGCGATTCCTGGTCGGCGTTCGCCACCCCGTAATTGCCAATCTGCGGCGCCGTCATCGTCACGATCTGGCCGGCATAGGAGGGGTCGGTGAGGACTTCCTGATAGCCGGTCATGCTGGTGTTGAACACGACCTCTCCAGTGGTCTCCCCGGGCGCCCCGGCGGACACACCTTTGTACCAAGTCCCATCTTCGAGCGCGAGAACGGCGATCATTGCGGCTCCTGTGCGCTGACCAGGGAAGCGGCCGCGCGCGCCCGCGCGCCAGCGACCACGCGCACGGTGGTCCTGATCGGCCGAAACGTGGGCAGCTGCAGCTGCACCGTGTAAGTGCCCGGCTCGAGGTCGTCGATGGTCATCGGCGTGGTGCCGATCTGGCGACCGTTGAGCGTGATGGTCGCCCCGGTCGGCCTCGACTCGATGACCAGGCTCCCCGTCCGCGCGGCGGGAGCGTCGGGCGCCGGCGCGGGCGTCCGCGCGGCTGGCGCGGCACGGGTGAGTCGAACGTCGACCGATCGCGACGGCCGGCTCCGCGTCAGGTTGACCTGCCGCTCCTCGACGGTGAAGCCGTCCCGCTGAATCCGTACGCGCCTGGTGCCCAGCTCCACGTTCTGCAGCGCCAGTGGCGTCACGCCGCGCCGATGGTCGTCGACGAACACGGTCGCGCCCGCCGGCGTCGAGCGTACGAGCAGGTTGCCGGCCGGGGCCGTCGCTGCCGGTGGCACGGTGCCGGGCGCCGCCGCCGCAGGCGCCTGTGTCTCGGTTGTCGCCGGCGGCCGGTCGGGTGCTCCTGGCGGATTGGCCTGCGTGGCGGGCGGCGTGCTCGAACCGGCCGCGGAGGGGGGCGACCCTGTGGCGTTCGCCGGCGGTCCTGTCGAGGGCTCGTCGTCGGCAGCCGCGCGGGTTGAGCCCGCCGCCGATCCTGCGGCAGTGGCGACGTCGTCGCGGCCCCTGGCGTCGCTCCCCGGAGAGCGCAGAAGGCCCTCGCGTCCCCACGCCGCGTATCCCATGCCCATTC
>DATLLC010000107.1:0-14303 GCA_035538015.1 Vicinamibacterales bacterium | reverse complement strand
GTGGAACAGCAGTAGCCGCCGGGCCGGTGACCGCTGCGCGCAGACGAGCCGGCGGCGCTCACCGCCGGCGCAACTTGGCCACCTCGGAGCGGCACGGACAGCCTTCGACGTGATCGTTCACGAGGCCCATGGCCTGCATGAAGGCATAGACAGTGGTCGGCCCGACGAAGGTCCAGCCGCGGGCCTTCAAGTCCTTCGACAGTCGCACCGAGGCCGGTGTCGTACTGGTCGCGCGCAGCACGTCGTACGAACAGAGGCTGGGCCGCTCCTTGGCCGGAGGCTCCCATCCCCAGAAGTATTTCGCGAGCGACCCACGCTCCTCGATGAGGTCGAGGGCGCGTTTGGCGTTGTTGATCGTGGATTCGATCTTCCCGCGATGACGGACGATGCCGGGGTTCTTGAGCAGCCGCGTGACGTCACGTGCGCTGTAGCGGGCGACCCGTTCGGGGTCGAAGCCGTCGAACGCCTCACGGAAGTGCTCGCGCTTGCGCAGGATCGTCAGCCAGCTCAGTCCGGACTGGAAGCCTTCGAGACAGATCTTCTCGAACAGCCGATGGTCGTTGCGGACCGGACGCCCCCACTCTTCGTCGTGATACCGCGCATAGAGCGGATCACTTCCCGCCCACCAGCAGCGAAGGCGGCCGTCCTCGCCTTGGAGCAGACCGGGGTCCAGCGTGGCAGCCTCGAGGGCGGCCGGCGCTCCTGCGACCGTGAAGCGGCGGTCGGGATCGGGCCTGGAGCGCGCCGTGGACACACCCTTCGTCGTCGTCCGCGATCGGACGACTCGAAGGGAGGGAGACTTCGCCATGAGGCACAGATGTTAAACCAAACCCCCTCAGGCGCGGCGAGGCGCGGGGGCCAGCACAGCCACCACCAGAAGGCGCTCGCTACCGGTATTCCGGACACCGTGCGGAATCCCCGCCGGCGCGACCAGGAGATCGCCGGCCGACATCGGCAGTTCGCGGCCGTCGAGCAGGAACACGCCCGACCCGCGCGTCACCAGATAGGCCTTGTCCTGTCCCGCGTGCGCGTGCAGCCCGTGCTCCTGTCCGGGCTCGAAGGCATTGAGGCCGACGAGCAGGCTCGGCGACTCGAAGATCGTCGTCTTGCCCATCCTGTCGGCCGCGTACACGGCGTGCTCGTCGGGTTTGATCACACAGGGGTGGGTCATGATCGGCTCTCCGCTCACGCCGCCGGCAGAGGCCGCGTGGCCTGCATGTTCAAGCGCCAGTAGTCCAGGGTGAAGGGCTCCGGCTGCTCGGCGGCGCGCCTGGTGACCTCGTCAATGAACCGCGGCCGCCGGTCCTCAGGCAGCCGAGCCAGGTGCGGATGATAGATGACGGTGGTGACGAACTCGCGGTAGTCCGCCTCCGTCGCGAAGCTGGTCGGCGCCGCCTCGAGGCTGGTGACCACATCGACGAAGCCCGCCTCGACCAGTCGCGTGTGCGTCTCGCCGTCGGAGGCGAACTGCCAGACGCCTGGCCAGCCGCGGAAGAATGGAGCGAACGGCTCCTCAGCCATCACCTCTTCGGCCAGGGCATGTGCCGAGGCGAGGTTCGGGCCGCCTCCACACTGTGCGTGCAGGCGGCCGCCCGGCCGCAGCGCCGTGAAGATGTTCGAGAAGAGCGCGGGATGATCGGGCACCCAGTGGAAGGTGGCGGTGCTGAACACCACGTCCGCGCACTCCTCGAACGGCAGAGCGGGTAAGGAGACCTGCACGAAACGGACCCGCGATCCGTACGCCGGGCGCAGGTTGGCGCGTGCCGTCTGCAGCATGTTCCACGACCGATCGAGAGCGACGACCTGTCCGTGCGGAAGACGCTCGGCCAACTCCGCGGTGAGGCGGCCGCTGCCGCAGCCGGCGTCGATGGCGCGCTCGTCACCCGCGAGGTCCAGACGCGCCAGGACCATCTGGCCCCAACCCGTTTGCGGGCCGGAGACTTTGTGATACGAAGTGGCGTCCCATTCCCGCGTCACGAGGTCCCCCTCCGGCAGCGTAAGACAGTGCCAGATGGGGGTAGTGTACTGGAGTGTCATTCCCGCCCACCCGGCTCTCGGTCGTCGCCCGCGTCCGCAGCGAGGATGCGGACACGCGTCGCGTGGCGCACGAGGCGCTGGTCGAGGCCTATTGGAAGCCAATCTACAAGTACCTGCGCCTCAAGTGGCACCTGTCGCCAGATGCGGCCGCCGACGCGACGCAAGAGTTCTTTCTCTCGCTCCTGGAGCGCGACCTGGTGGGCCGCTACGACGCCGGCCGCGCTCGCTTCCGCACCTACCTGCGCCTGTGTCTCGACGGCTTCGTGGCGAACCAGCAGAAGGCTGAGCGACGAATCAAGCGTGGCGGCGGGATCACGACCGTGCCACTGGACTTCACTACGGCGGAGGGCGAACTGGTCCGGATCGAGCCCTCCATCCCGGCGGATGTGGACGACCTGTTCTACCGCGAATGGGTGCGCGCGTTGTTCGATCGGGCGGTCGCCGACCTCCGCGCGGACGCCGAGACCCGGAACCGGCAGGTGATGTTCGAGGTCTTCGTCCGCTACGACCTGGCGGACGCGGCGACGCGCCCGAGCTACGACGAGATCGGAGTAGCCCTCGGCCTGCCCACGACCACGGTCACCAACCACCTTGCCGCGATGCGCCGACAGTTTCGCGCTATCGTGCTGGACCGCCTTCGTGAGATCACCGGCAGCGACGACGAGTGGGAAGCCGAGGCCCGCCGGCTCCTGCGAGGAGACTGGTGAGTTTCCTCTCTGACACGACGCTGGCGCATCTGCGCGAGGTGGCGGTCTGGCCCCCGCTGCCGGCGAAATACACCCCGCTCGGCGTGGCAGGTCGCGGCGGGTCGGCGACGGTGTACGAAGCGCGCGACCACGACCTGGATCGGATGGTCGCCGTCAAGGTCCTGGACATCCCGGATCAGGCCGGGCGCGCCGCCGCTCGGCTGGCTCGAGAAGCCGCGGTCCTGGCCCGGCTGGACCACCCGGGCATCGTGCCGATTCACGAGCGCGGCATCTTGCCCGACGGGCGAGCGTTCTATGTGATGAAGTTCGTCAGGGGACGGACCATCGACGAGGCCGCCGCCGCGAAGCCGGCACTCCTCGATCGTCTCGCGCTGCTCGATCGCGTGCTCGAGACCGTGGCGTTCGCCCACGCGCACGGCATCGTGCATCGTGACCTGAAGCCGTCGAACGTCCTGGTCGGCGGGTTCGGCGAGGTATTCGTCATGGACTGGGGCGCGGCCCAATCGGACCATGTTCCCGAGGCCGAGGCGGTGATCGCGGGCACGCCGGGCTTCATGGCGCCCGAGCAGGCCGCGGGCGCGGTGGTGGACGGCCGGGCCGACGTCTACGCGCTCGGAACGATCCTGCTCACGATGATCGGCAGCGACCCACCTCGCGCGCTGACTGCCATCGCCGCACGGGCTCGAGCGGCACACCCGGACGCGCGCTATCCGGACGTCCCGGCCCTCGCCGCCGATCTCCATCGGTTCCGGGACGGCCTGGCGCCGACGGCGCACCGCGAGTCCATCGGCGAACGCGTGCTGCGTCTCTACCGCCGCCACGAGCTGCCGGTATTGCTGGTGGTGGCCTACATCCTGATGCGCGCAGCACTGCTCCTGTGGAAGGGGATTTGACAGCGAGGTACAGACCTGGTCCCAGGCGTTGAACAGAACCTGACGGAGGGACTGATGAAGAAACCGGTCTTCGCGATGCTGCTCGGCGGTGTCCTTGGCGTGTTCGACGGGCTGTCGGCCTTGATCTCCGCTCCACAAGAAGCGCCTAACATCGTGGGCATCGTCATCGGCTCCACCGTCAAGGGCGTGGTCGTCGGGCTCATCATCGGCTTGGTGGCGCAGCGGACGCGCTCGATGGCGGTGGGGGCGCTGACCGGCGTGGCCGTCGGCGCGCTGCTCGCCTACCTCGTCACGATCGGCGGCCCGTATCTTTGGGAAATCGTGCTCCCCGGTTCGGCCGTCGGGCTGATCGTCGGCATTGCGACGATGCAGTACCGAAGTCAGTAGGCCCAGGGGCGGAGTCCCACGAGATTCCACGCGGCCATGTACGCCGACAGGCACAGCGCCGCGGCGGTCGCGATCGTGCAGTAGAGGGCAAACCACCGACCGGCGCCGCGCCGCCAGGCGCCTGCCACGAGTGCGAGCGCAGCGACGGACAGCAGGGGAACCGCCCACGATCCGACGAAGGTCAGCCTCGTCCAGGTGTTCATGACGCCCCATTCGCGCATGGGCAGGATGGCGATGCCGAAGACGGCGAGCACGGCCATCGGCAGCAGACTCAGCGTCAGCTTGATCGACCAGAACCCCGGCGCGAAACGCTCGTGCAGTTCGCGCCGGCGCAGCAGGAACAGCCGCACGAGCCAGACGACCAGACCGAGCGGCACCGTGGCCAGTGTCGCAAGCGACAGCAAGACCGCCCCGCGTACTGCTTCGACACGCCAGCGCGCCGTCCGCACGCCGTAGTAGCCATCCCCGAGGAGCACGGCACGGCCGTCCTCGTCGCTCGTCAACACGCGACTGGGTGTGACATCCAGCTCTCGACGAAACAGCGTGTCCGACACGGGAATGTATCGCTCGGAAAGTCCGAAGACGGGACGCATCACGAGTGCATTGCCATCGGGTACGAGGCTCGCGCCGCCTGTCATCCACGTCAACGCGCCCATTAGCTCGTTTCGTGTGCCTTCAGGATGGTAGTACCCGGCGTGCCGCACCAGCACACCTGCCGCCGCGACGTGCTGTGGCTTGGCCGGGGCTTCGACGTCTCGCTTCAGATACCGGACGGCGAGCTCCGAGAGGCGATCGAGGGCAGCGGGCGCGTAGGTCGCGTTCACGAGCACGACCCATCCCGCGTCGCGGGCAGCGGAGTAGCCATAGGTGGAGACGAACCCGTCGATGCCCCCGCCGTGACCGAGGACGGGGAAGCCCGCCAGCGAGTAGGAGGCAATGCCAGAGCCGTAGCCGTAGATGAGGCCCGCCTTCGACGCCAGCGACGATCGTGGGCGTTCCATGTTGCTCAGATACTCGGGATCGATCACGAGGTGCTCGCCGATCTCACCCCAGTTGAGGAGCATCAGCACGAAAGAGCCGAGCTCGCGCGCTGAGGTATGGAGGTTGCCCGCCGGCCGGAGGTAGATCTGCGTGAACGGCACGGGCGGGCCGGTCGGGCTGTCGTAGCCGCTCGCCATCAGAGGGAGGTCCGCCTCCGCCAAGGTGAAGCTGCTCGTGCGCATCCCCAGCGGGTCGAAGATGCGCTCCCGAATGACACTGTCGTAGGGGCGGCCCGTCACCTGTTCCAGCACGTACCCCGCAACTCCGTACCCCGGGTTCGAATAAGACATGCGGGTGCCCGGCCGCCAGCGGACGCGGCGCGACGCGGGGTTGCGCGCGAGGACGTCGGCCAGCGAGATGTCCGGCGCATCGTCCAGGTTGTACACCTCGTTGAAGTGCATGTCGTCGAAACCGGCGGTGTGCTGCAGGACTTGCAGGACGGTAACCGGCGTTCCGCTGAACCGGTTCTCGATCGCCACTTTCGGCGCCACCTCGGAGACCGGCGCCTCGATATCGAGCGCATCGTCCTCGTACTGCTGCACGAGCGCGATGGCGACGAACGTCTTGCTGATCGAGCCGACGCGAAAGTGAGTGTCGCCCGTGACGAGGAGCGCGCGGTCGCGGTCGGCGAGGCCGATGCCTCCCGCCCATTCGATCCCCCCAGGTCGCACGAGCGCGATCCCGGCGCCAGGCACGCCGGTTTCACGCAGGATCTCCGCGGCCATGGCACGGAACTCGTCGAGTGTGTCCGGCGAGTTGGGCGGCGGGGAGGAGGGCTGCGGCCGCGGGCTGCACGCTGTCAGCACGAGCGCTGCCACGACCCCCGCGACACGCAGTGCGAACATGCGGGAGAATATACCGCTTGATGCCTGAGACCCTGCCCGAGACACCCAGAAGCTTTGCCCCCACCGGCGCCGACATCGGCTCCTCCGCCTTGCGCGTGGAGCTGGACTCCGAACGCAAGCTGCGGACACGAAACAAGCTGTACTACCGCGTCAACCACTGGCCGATCTGGATCTTCGTGTTCTTCATCGCGCCCGGCCCGCTCACCTTCGACCTCTTCGCTCAGGGCCTCGACTCGCGGATGCTGACGTGGCTGACGATCGTGGTCGCCGGTACCGCACTCGCCGGCCTCCTCGGTCAGCTGCCGGGGTGCGAACCGGCGCCCTACATCATCCGATTCACGGAAGACCGCCCCAACCCCCTCTACCGCCGCATCTGTTACACGATGGCCTGGGGCGAGGTGGTGGCATTCGCCGTGCTCAACGTGACCGGCCTCGTGCATGCGATTCTGACGGGCGAGTGGCGGCTCAGGCAGCTGTACGATTACGGCTACTTCCCCATCGCCGGGACGATGTGGCTGCTCGGCGCCCTGGGCCTTCTGCCCAGGGTGAAGCCCTCGACCGCGGGTGAGGGGCACGAGCGGCGCTACTTCTACGGATCGGTGTGGGCGGTGGCCGTCGCGCAACCCTCACTCTGGCTGATGTGGAGGCTGCTGCCGCAGTCGATGGCCGGTGACGTGGTCAAGCTGGTCGTGTTCGTCGGTATCCTGTCGGCCGTCGGCTGGGGCGCTCGGCTGGGCTTGTTCCCGAGGACCCGACCGATCGTGCCAGGCGAGCTCGCCGTCTCGGACTGATCGAGGCAGAAGGTTACAAAGGCATGGCGTTCTTCCAGATTCGCAAGAAGGTGCACTGGTCCGATACCGATGCGGCAGGCGTCGCATGGTTCCCGAACTTCCTGGGTTGGTTCGAGGACGCCGAAGAGGAGATGTTCGCCTCGCTGGGCCAGGCACGGCAAGCGCTGATGGATCGGCATCGCTTCGGGATGCCTCGCGTCGAGGTCGGCGCGCGCTTCCGGGCGCCCGCTCGCGCCGGCCAGCTGGTGCGGGTCGGCATCGAGACCACAGTCGAGAACCCCCGGCGGCTGCGCCACCAATTCGAGATCCGCGACGACAACTCGAACCAGTTGCTTGCCGAGGGATTCGTGCGCGTCGGCTGCGTGTCGGTGGACACGTTCCAGCCCCGCGACCTGCCGCACGACGTCGTGCAGATTCTCAGCGGCCTGGCCGACCTTGCCAACCGACAGGCCCGCGGCGAGCTCGAGTTGCCCTGGACCTAGCTGCATGAAAGGTAGGTCGGGAACTGCATCGCGTCGATCGGGACCGACGGCGTCACCGCGACCGGGCGCGGCACGACAAGAGGGTCGGCTCAGGGTCGCGGCGGCGCCCGACAGTTCGGAAGGCCATCACGGCTGGGACGACTATGCGCCGTTCTACGACTGGGAGAACGCGCGCACGTTTGGGCGTCGTGACGTCGCGTTCTGGCAGCGGCTGGTGACCGGTCGCGGCGGACGAGTCCTCGAGCTCGGTTGCGGAACCGGACGGGTCACCGTGCCCCTCGCAAAGACGGGCTCGGCCACCGTCGTGGGGATTGACCGATCGGAAGCGATGCTCGCCCGAGGACAGCGCCGCGTGCGACGCGCCAGGGTGCCCGGGCTCTCGCTCCTCCGCGGCGATATCCGGCACCTTCCCTTTCCGCCGGACGTGTTCGACACGGTGATCGCGCCGTACGGCATCCTGCAGTCTCTGCTCCGCGAGCGGGACCTTCGCGCGACGCTGAAGGCCGTGGCCCAGGTGCTGCCGCCTGGCGGCGTCTTTGGTCTGGAGCTCGTCGCGGACCTGCCGTCCTGGAAGGAATACCGGAAGCGGGTCACGCTGAAGGGCCGTCGCGGGCGAACCGGTCGCCCCATCACCTTGCTCGAATCCGTGCGACAGGATCCTGGCCGCGGGCTGACCTACTTCGACCAGGAGTTCGTGGAGGGCCGCGGGAAAGAGGCCCGCCGCCACTCCTTCACCCTCGCCTTCAGGACGGTGTCGATCCCGCAGATGGCCCGCCGTCTCGAACACGCCGGCTTCGACGTGACGGCCGTGCTGGGAGACTACCGCGGCGGGCCCTGGGATCCCCGGGCGGAGGTATGGATCCTGCTGGCGACGAAGAGGCCGTGAGGGATGGGGGTCTGGTGGGTTGACCCCGGATCGGAGTGATAAACTACGGAGTCTTTTCCGTCTTCAGACCCTGGAGTTACCGCCATGTCCGGCCATTCCAAATGGCACACAATCAAGCACAAGAAGGGCGCCGCTGATGCCAAGCGCGGCAAGATCTTCACGCGGCTCATCAAGGAACTGACGGTCGCGGCCCGCAACGGGGGCGGCGATTCGGCGACCAACCCGCGCCTGCGCACGATCATCGCCGAAGCCAAATCGGTGAACATGCCTGCCGACAACATCAAGAAGGCGATTCAGCGCGGCACGGGAGAACTGCCCGGGGTGACCTACGAGGAAATCACCTACGAGGGCTACGGTCCCGGCGGGGCCGCTCTCATCGTCGAAACGCTGACCGACAACAAGAACCGCACCGTGGGCGAGCTGCGGCATCTGCTCGAGAAGCACCACGGCAACCTCGGCTCCAGCAATTCCGTGGCCTGGATGTTCGAGAAGAAGGGTTACATCGTCGTCGACAAGGCGGCCGCGGACGAGGAGAAGCTCCTCAACACCGCGCTCGATGCCGGCGCCGACGACATGCGCGACGATGGGGACAGCTGGGAAGTGCTGACCGATCCGGCAGCGTTCGAGGCGGTGCGCGACGCGGTCAAGAGCCTCGGCATCGAGCCCGCCAGCGCGCAGGTGGCCATGCTGCCGCAGAACTACATCAAGCTGCAGGGCAAGGAGGCGTCCCAGATGGTCAAACTGATGGACGTGCTCGACGAGCATGACGACGTGAAGCAGGTGTGGTCCAACTTCGACATCGAGGAGAAGGAGATCGAGGCCTCGCTCGCGTGAAGGTGTTCGGTATCGACCCCGGTTCCGAGCGCACCGGCTTCGGCTGCGTGGACAGCGACGGATACCGGCACCGTCTCGTGCGGTGCGGCGCCGTCAAGGGCGGGACGATGCACGCGTTCCCAGATCGGCTGGGTGTTATCTACCGCGGCCTGATTGACGAGCTCGAGGCCTGTCGGCCGGACTGCGTTGCCATCGAGAACCTGTTCTACGCCACCAACGTCCGCAGCGCCCTCAAGCTGGGACACGCGCGCGGCGTCGCCATGCTCGCTGCCGTCGAGTGCGGCATCCCGGTTCTCGAGTACACCCCTGCCGAGATCAAGCGGGCGGTCGTGGGCTATGGCCGCGCCGAAAAGGCGCAGGTCCAACAGATGGTGAAACTGCTGCTCGGCCTCGAGCGCGTGCCGAGCCCGCACGATGCGGCCGACGCGCTGGCCGTGGCGATCTGTCACCTGCACCAGTCGGGCGCGATCGCCAGGGCCCGGTCGCGTGATGGTGGCCGTGCCGGCAACGCCGTGCCGCCCGCGTCAAGAAGCTGGCGGCACTATCGTCCTCCGACCCGATGATCGCGTTTCTCCGTGGCCGCATCCTCGAGAAGCAGCCCAGTCGCGTCATTGTCGATGTCTCGGGTGTCGGATACGACGTGTCGGTGCCGCTCTCGACGTTCTATACGGCTGGTGAACCCGGCGCCGACATCGCGCTCCGGATCCACACGCATGTGCGCGAGGACCAGCTTGCGCTCTACGGCTTTGCTACGGTGCTGGAGCTGACCGTTTTCGAGCGCCTGATTGGCGTCAGCGGCATCGGCCCGCGGCTGGCTCTCTCGGTGCTCTCGGGCATGGACCCGCGCGAGCTGGCCGGGGCCATCGAGCGCGGCGATCTGGCGAGGCTCACGCGGATCCCGGGCGTGGGCAAGAAGACGGCCGAGCGCATCGTGGTGGAGTTGCGGGACCGCCTGCCGAAAGCCCTGGCCGGCGTCACCGATCCGCACGTGGCGGCGGCGCCCGCTGACGTCCGAAGGGACGATTTGACCTCCGCCCTGACCAATCTCGGCTACGATCGTCGCGCGATCGACAAGGCGCTGGACGCGGTAATGGCAGACCAGCCGGAAGTGCCGTTCGAGCAGCACCTGCGCGCGGCGCTCAAGACCTTGTCGAGAGCATGAGGGCGTCCAGCCTTTCTTTCGTATGACGGATCCACGACTGGTCTCGGCGGCCCGCGTCGACGAGGACACGCAGTACGAGGCAGGCCTTCGGCCGCGGCGGCTCGACGACTACATCGGCCAGGACCGCGTCCGCGAGAACCTGCAGGTCTCCATTGCTGCGGCCACGCAGCGTGGCGACGCGCTGGACCACGTGCTGCTGTACGGACCGCCGGGACTTGGCAAGACCACGCTCGCCTACGTCATCGCCAACGAGCTCGGCGTGCCGATCCGCACCACGGCCGGGCCCGTCATCGAGAAGCCCGGCGACCTGGCCGGCATCCTCTCGAGCCTGCAGGCGCGTGAAGTGATCTTCATCGACGAGATCCATCGCATGGCGCCGTCAATCGAGGAGATTCTCTATCCCGCGATGGAGGACTTCGAGCTCGACATCGTCATCGGCCAGGGTCCGGGGGCGCGGTCGGTGAAGGTACCCGTGGAGAAGTTCACGCTGGTCGGCGCCACCACCCGGGCAGGGCTGCTCACGGCACCGCTGCGGGCGCGATTCGGCATCGTCCACCGGCTGGATTTCTACACGCCCGCCGACATCGAGGAAATCGTCCGCCGATCGGCGCGCATCCTGGCAGTACCGATGGACGATGAAGCGGCGCGCGAGGTGGCGGGCCGGTCGCGGGGGACGCCGCGGGTAGCAAATCGCCTGCTGCGCCGGGTGCGCGATTACGCCCAGGTGCGGGCCGACGGCCATATCACGCTGGACGTGGCGCGCGCGGCGCTGACCCTGCTCCAGGTGGACGGGCTTGGGCTCGACGAAGTGGACCGGCGCCTGATGCTCACCATCATCGACAAGTTCGGTGGCGGTCCGGTGGGGCTGGGCACCCTGGCGGCCTCGACCAGCGAGGAGCCCGACGCCATCGAGGACATGCACGAGCCGTTTCTGATTCAGCGCGGCTTCATCGAGCGCACGCCGCGCGGCCGCCTCGCGACGGCGCGCGCCTACGATTACTTCGGGCGCACCTTGCCCGGAAGGGGACTGTTTTGACCGAGACCACGCGATCGACGCTGGCCGGGGCCGCGAGGATCCGGCGGGCCACCATCAAGAGCCTGGCTACCTACGTCCCTCCGCGGGTGCTGACCAACGCTGATCTCGAGGCGATGGTGGAGACCACCGACGAGTGGATTCTGCAGCGGACCGGTATCCGCGAGCGACACATCGTCGATCCGGGAGTGGCGACGAGTGACCTCGCGAAGGAGGCCGCGATCGAGGCCATCACCCGCGCGGGGCTGACGCCTGCCGACATCGACCTCATCATCGTAGGTACCGTCACTCCCGACATGCTGTTCCCCAGTACGGCGTGCCTGGTGCAGGACAAGATTGGCGCCACCCGCGCGTGGGGTTTCGACCTCTCGGCCGCGTGCTCGGCGTTCACCTACGCGCTCACGGTCGGGAGCCAGATGATCTCGGCCCGCGCCGCCAACCACGTGCTGGTGATTGGCGCGGACGTGATGTCGAGCATCATCGACTACACCGATCGCGCCACCTGCGTGCTGTTCGGCGACGGCGCCGGCGCCGTGGTCCTCGGCGCGTCGGAGGATCCGTCGTTCGGCATCCTCGACTTCGAACATCAGGTCGACGGCAGTGGCGGTCAGGCGCTGTGCATGCCGGCCGGCGGCAGCCGGCAGCCGGCCTCCCGCGAGACGGTGGACAAGCGCCTGCACTACGTGAAGCAGGAGGGCCAGGCGGTCTTCAAGTTCGCGGTGCGCAATACCGGCGAGATCTGTGAGCGGCTGCTGAAACGCAACGGCGTGGCCGCGAGCGATCTCGACCTCTTCGTCTCGCACCAGGCCAACCGGCGAATCATCATGTCCGCCGCCGAGCGCATCGGCATGCCGGCAGACAAAGTCATCATCAACATCGATCGGTTCGGCAACACCACCGCCGCCACCATTCCGCTGGCTCTCAACGATGCTGTGTCCAGCGGACGCCTGAAGAAGGGCGATCTGATCCTGCTCGCCTCCGTCGGGGCCGGTTTTACGGTTGGCTCCGTCCTGGTCCGCTGGAGTATCTAGCTCGACGCGGTCGCGACGATTCTGTCTGGAAGGCCCGGGTGGTGTCTCGATTTAGCTCGTTTTCTGTACGAATATGATGGCTATACGTTGCTAAATACCTACAAAGAGGCAACTTAACGTTATTGTTCCTTCTTGAGACTATCCCGCCGACAGTAGATCTCGTCGCCAAGTCTTCAACAAAGTCCTTCATATCAATAGTTTGTAGACATCGTTGCCGTGGCCTCCAGCCGGCGGGATGTGTCGAATAGGCACAGCCCCCCTGCCTCCTCAATGCCGACCACGGCCGCTGAAGTCGGGTAAGTGCCGGAATCTGCACTGGCTTCGGCGTGAGCCGTGGATCTGGCCGACGGCTTGCTATGAAGGGCGGCAGAGATTACCGCCCATGACTTCACGTCGTCTGTCCTGGTTCTGGCTTCCTGTTCTGGTCGCGGCGCTGCTCGGGGGCGGCCGCTGATGGCGAGGCACGTGCGGGTTGCGGTTCTGCCGTCGGCTGACCCACGCGATCGGGGTAACCCGATGCTCTTCCTCCACGGCGGGGAATGGTGCGAAGAGCTCCCGTTGCTGGTGGGCGGTCGCGTGTCGCTCCGTGAGCTCAGCCTGTCGGATGCGCCGGCGCTGGTCTCCCATCTGAATACGCTGGAGGTCCAGCGGTTCATTGCTCCGCCGCCAAGCACGATCGAAACCTTCGAGAACTTCATCCTGTGGGCGCAGTGCGAGCGCGCGCGCGGGCGCTACGCCTGCTTCGCGGTCGTCCCGCACGGGATGTCCGAGCCGATCGGGGTCTTCCAGCTTCGCCAGGTGGAAGGCGGCTTCACGACTGCCGAATGGGGCTTCGCGTTGGGCGCGGCGTTCTGGGGCGCGGGCTACTTCGCCGAGGCGGCACGCATGGTCGTCGATTTCGCCTTCGACACGGTGGGCGTGTCCCGGCTCGAAGCGAGATCCGCTGTCGACAATGGGCGTGGCAATGGTGCGCTCCGCAAGCTGGGCGCCATTCGGGAAGGTGTCTTGCGACGGGCGTTCCGGAAGGACGATCGGGTCTTGGACGCCGCGCTGTGGACCATCCTCTCTGACGACTGGCGTCAGTTGCGTGGCCTCTGGCACTCCGCCATCGTGCACTGAGCGCAGCAGTCATGGCCATTCGAACGACGGAACTTCGAAGCGCGAAGCACGCGCCGATCGATCGTCCCTCCGGCCTCGCGGCGCCGTGGCAGGATGCGTTGCCAGTCTGCCGGGACGCAATCGTGACCTTGCGCGAAGTCCAGCAGGACGATGCCCCGTCACTGCTGGCTCACCTGGGAACCGAAGACGTCTCGCGCTTCATCTCGCCGCCGCCGCCCACCATCGCGGGATTCGAGCGATTCATCCGCTGGAGCCAGCGCGATCGTGAAGCCGGGCGCTCCGTCTGCTTCGCGCTCGTGCCCGCCGGCGCGACCCGAGCGGTGGGCCTTTTCCAGCTCCGCAGCCTCGACGCCCGCTTTGCCAACGCGGCGTGGGGCTTTGCCCTGGGATCGGCCTACTGGGGTACCGGGCTGTTCGTGGGCGGCGCGACCGAGGTCCTCGACTTCGCCTTCGACAATATCGGCGTCGCCCGCCTCGAGGCGCGTGCTGTGTTGGTCAACGGCCGTGGCAACGGCGCGCTCCGGAAGATGGGCGCCGTGCAGGAGGGCCTGCTGCGCCGGTCCTTCTTCAGGCGTGGCCGGCACTACGATCAGGTGCTCTGGTCGATGTTGTCCGAAGACTGGCGTCGTCGGCGCAGCCTGCAGCGGACGCGCATTCACTAGCAGGAAAAGCGAAAGACTTTCCACTTCTTCCCGGCGAGTACACTCGTGCGGTGCGTGTCGCGGATTTCGATTTCGACCTGCCGCCTGAACGCATTGCCCAGGAACCACCGGCGGAGCGGGGCCGATCGCGGCTTCTGAAGCTGAACCGCCCCGATGGCGTGGTGACGCACCATGAGTTCGACGACCTGCCGGCGTTGCTGGTCCCGGGCGACCTCCTGGTGGTGAACGACACGCGGGTCTTTCCCGCGCGGCTGGTCGGCCGCCGCCTGCCCGGTGGCGGCGCCGCCGAATGCTTTCTCGTCAAGCCCGCGCCTGACCCCGACACCTGGGTGGCGCTCGTGCATCCCGGCCAGCGCCTCCGGCCCGGTAGCCGCATGGTGTTCGACCGTAGCG
>DATLLC010000106.1:0-3832 GCA_035538015.1 Vicinamibacterales bacterium | reverse complement strand
CCTGCCGGGAGCATCCGTGCTCGTGATCTCCACCAACGCGTCGCCTTCGGGGCGCGTCCTGGTCGACTACTTCGGCGGCCTGGAGATGGACGGGTACCGGGACATCATCCGGGACCTCAGCAACCTCAACACAGCGATACGAACGAACGACCCTTCGAAGCTCGCAGAGTGGGCGTTCCGTCCGAGTGACGCAAGCAAGGAGAGAACGAGATGACGAAGGCGACAGACGCGGGACGTGAGGTTCCGCGACGCTACTGGCTACCCGCGCCACTGGCTTCCGGTTGGCTGCTTGTGCTCGCCATCATCTTGGGCAGCGCCGCCGTCTCGGTCGCCGAGAAGCTCCCCGCCCCAACCGAGCCCGAGGCGAAGGCCCACCTCATCGAGGGCAACAAGGCCTACCAGCTAAAGGATTTCGAGGTCGCGATCCGCGAATACCGAGCGGGCGCTGCGCTCGCCTCTGGCTCCAAGACGACCTACACGTTCTGGTGGAACCTCGCCCAGAGCTACCGCATGAGCGGCAAGTACGAGGACGCGATCTGGTTCTACCGCCAGTTCCTCAACCAGGCGCCGCTGAGTGTCCCGCTCCACCGGGACGCGGCGCAGAAGTTCATCACCGAGATGCAAGCGGAGCTCGACAAGGCCGCCTCGAAGAGCGAGCCCAGCGGGCCGGCGCCCGTGGAGCTGGAGAGCGACAAGGAGGCGCCCGAGTCCGCGGCCGCGTCCCCAGCGCGACCTGCAGCGATCGACCTCACACTGGCCAGGGAGCCTTGGCACGCGGACAAGGTTGGCTGGGGGCTCAGCGTCGGGGGCGTCGTCCTCACCGCTGCCGGCGTCGGGCTCATGCTGAACGGCGCGTCGCTCCAGGAGGACGCCAACCGTGAGTCGCGCCAGAGCACCAGGCGAGACCTGCGCGATAGCGCCTCGTCGCGGACGTTGATGGGGCGCATCGGAGGCGGTGTCGGCGTGGCGCTCCTCGCGGCCGGGGTGATCAAGCTCGCCGTGACGGACGTGCCGCGCCATGAGCGCTCGGTTGAGGTCGGCCTCACGGCGGGCGGCGTCACCGTCCAGGGGAGGTTCTGAACATGCGTGCCTTCGTTCGTTTCGTCGCGTTCGTTGCCGCGGGTACGGCCGTCGGCTGCCCGAGCACGCAGAACGTGCAATGCCTCGAGGCGTCGAGCTGCGACCTCGCACCTGGCGGCGCGTGCGTGGCAGCGCCGACGGGCAACCAGTGGTGTGCCTACCCAGACTCCGCGTGTCCGAGCGGGCAGCGCTACTCGGACTTCGACGTAGGCGATGGACTCGCGGGCGCCTGCGTGGGGGCTGTCGAGGCCGATGCGGGTGAGGTCGATTCCGGCATCGACGCGCCGTCGGGCACCTGGTCGATGCCGATGAGGTTGCCGCTCAGCACGACCAACGAGAACGAGGAGAATCCGAGTGTCTCGGCCGACGGGCTCGAGCTGTACTTCAGCGGCCTGGGTGCGTCGAAGCTGGGTGGAAACGATATCGTCTTCGTCACGCGCGCGACCACCTCTGACGATTGGGGCGTCACGCGCGGTTTCCTTCGCCCTGCGAACACCAACGTCACGGAGGAGTACGGCGCCAACCTCGATGCGAGCGGCCTGGAGTTCTTCTTCGAACGCGACGGCACGCTGTACTCGATCGTGCGGGCGTCTGTGACGTCGCAGACGTGGAGCTCGGCGCTCACGCTCGGGTTCGACGGCCGCTTCCCCAACATCTCGGCCGATGGCTTGACCCTGTACTACTTCGACCCTGCAGCTTCCTGCCCCGCAGGGACCTGCCGTTCGAAGCGCATGCGCGCTGATCGGACCTCGAGCTGGAGCGGGCCCGTGGTCGAACACATATCTCCGACCCAGTTCAACCATGCCTTCGTCTCGGGCGATGGGCTGCGCGTCTTGCTCAGCGGTGGAAGCTCAGGCATTGCCACCGCGAGCCGGGCCAACACATCGGCGAGCTGGGGTCCGACACGGCCGATCATCGAATTGCCGGGGAACTTTCACAACTACGCGCGCTGGAACTGGACCGAGGACGAGATGTACCTTACGGGCGCAGGCGTTGCGCCAGGAACGTACGATGTCTACCTCTCGAAGCTCGAACCGTAGGATCTTGGCTGGCGGCCTTGTTGCCCTGGCGCTCTCGCTGCCGACAGGCTGCGGCAAGTCGGACAAGCCGCCCGGACCTGCCGCTACGAAAGACGCGTCCGTCGCGAAGCCACGCAAGACGCCGCTGGCCTAGGCTATCGACAAGGCGCTGATTCTCGAGACTGCGCTCGACAAGGCCAAGGCCGAGCTCGCCGCCGCGGAACAGGCGTCGCCGCGGGACGAGGCGCATATCGCCGAACGTAAGACGGCCATCGAGGTGATCTCGAACACCCTCAAGATCACCCGCGAGAAGATCGAGGTGCTGCGCGCTCGCGAGGATGAGTAAGCGCGGCCCGAGTAGCCTAATCGATGGTCGGTGCGTCGGTCGTCACACCCGCGCCGTACCAACGCACCGCGCCCATGTTCACGATCGTGGCCGCCCCCGTGTTCTGGTCGATCTCCACGATCGCCCCGCCTTGGGTCTGTCGGTCGACGAACCCGTAGATCCTCCCGCGCCAGAAACCGACGCCGAAGATGCGATCGAAACCAGTCCCAACCCCCAGCGGGGTGGCGCTCCATGTCGTCGGGTTGATCTGCGCCAGGTAGTCCGGGTCCGTGAGGGTGTCTCCGATGGTCACGGTGGCGAAGATGCCCACACCGGTGATGGCGACGATGTCGCCGCTGGAGCGGATGGTTCCCGCTGCGGCGGTGCCGTAGCTGCCGAGGCTCGTGGTAGCGCCGTTGACGGGGTTGATCTCGAGGACCGTGCCTTGGTCGGTGGCCGCTACCAAACGCTCGGGACTGTCGGGGTTGTTGATATCCATCGGCACGAAGGACAGGCTGGTCAGGTTGGGCGTGCTTCCACCCAGGCTCGTGAGCAGCGTGGCCGCGCCGGTCGCGATGTTGATCTGGTAGACGTTATCGAGCGAGATCCCGAGCATGCGGTCATCCTTGTCGACCGCGATGTCGGTGATGCTCTGGCCGGTGATGCCGAACGGCCCGATCTCGACGGGCATCAGTGTCGTGGTGTCCAGGCGGTACAGGACCTGCCCGCTGTGAGCGTAGACGCGCGAGAAGTCGAGCTCGTCGCCGTCGGACGGTACCCCGTCGATCGCAGCATCGACGCGCGCGTCCTGATCGTCGTCGTCATCACCACCGGAGACCGAGGGACCACAGGCAGCGAACGCCAGCGCGAGCACAGTACAGGCGAGGAAACGCATGGAAGTCGCCGACCGTACTCGAAGCGGATGACGTTTTCATCACCGTTCATGGCGGCCGCGGTCACCGCCCGGTGTGACGGACGGCACGCGATGGTCAGCCCCCCGAGGCCCAAGTGTGGCCGCGGTCGCGTTCGCCCTCGACTGGCGCTACCGGGCGCGTCACACGCAAGCACCTGCACCCGGAGTGGACGCAGAACGCAGAGATCGTTCAGCGTTTCGTCAGCGAGGCACGCGCGGACCAGGCACCGCCTGGCCGTCGCCGACGGTCGGCTCGACGTTGGTCATGCCACCGGCCGGACGGCCATAAGTTCATCGTCCTCGAGTACCTAGACGGCGTGCCGCTCTCGAAGTGGATCCGCGAGCCGGAACCTCCTGGGAGCGGCGTCGTACGGACCGGGCGCACCTCGGTCATGCGCCGGCTGCACGCGGGCCCGGTCGAGCCGGCGCTGACCGTGCGCATCCTGGTGCAGGTCGCGAACGCGCTGCACACGGCGCACGAGGCGGGCATCGTCC
>DATLLC010000105.1:0-9491 GCA_035538015.1 Vicinamibacterales bacterium | reverse complement strand
CCGCACACCTGACCCGGTCCGACCTGGAAGCCGTTGCGGAGCGCGAGCTCACGCCGGAGTTTGCGGCGATCGAGACCCCCGCGCCCGTCGTGGTAGAGCAGCTGACTGAAAATGATGAGAGCGCGCCACCGGTCGAGGCGGTGGTCCCGGCACCGGTAGTCGAAGCCTCTGAGGATGTTCGTTCGACGACACAGTCGGCCCCCGTGTCGGTCCTGGCCTCGTTCACGGCTTCGGTGCATCCCGTTTCCAATCGCGCTTCAGGCCTACCTATGGATGCTGCACGTCATCAGGGTCAATCAGCCGGAGGGCCGCCCCCCGAGGGTACGGTGCCGGTCCCGCCGTCCGACGCGACGGCCTCGAGCGCGCCGATCGAGAATGGCGCGCGGCTGCCGGATACTCCAGTGACTCGGACCGTCCGCATCGAGGTGCCGGCCCGGGCCGCCTCGTCACGCGCCGCCGGCATCGATCGTCTCCTGCGCTCGGCCGACGGGGTCGGCGCCTCGGAGCTCTTCCTGGTGTCGCAGGCCCGCCCGTACGTGCGGGTGAGTGGCAACGTGCGGCCGCTGCAGGACGAGCCGCTGCTGCTCGGATCGGAAATCGAGGCGCTAATAGCCGACGTCACGCCGGAGCCCTGGCGCGATGCGGTCCGGCGCGGTGATCCGGCCGAGTGGCTGATCGAATTGGCCGAGGTCGGACGCGTGCGCTGTGCGACCTTCCGCGATCATCGTGGCCCGGGAGCCAACTTCCACTTCGCCTTCCTCCGCGCGGCCACGGCCGACGATCTGCAGCTGAGCGCGGAGACACGACTGCTCGCGACCGAGCCGGACGGCCTGGTCCTGGTGAGCGGTGCGGCGGGCAGCGACATGTCCGCCATCGTTGCGGCCTTCGTCGACCTCCTCAATCAGCAGCGTGCCGACTACATCATCACGCTCGAGCCGCAGGTCCGCGTGCTGCACGTCAACCGCGAGGCGCTGGTGAGCCAGCGCGAGGTGGGGACCGATCCGGCGCGGCTCGCCGCCTCGGCACGGGCGGCGCTTCGCGAACAGCCAGACGTGCTCGTCATCGAGTCGCTGACCAGCGGAGACATCGCGCAACTGGCCATCGACGCCGCCGCGCAGCACCGGTTGGTGATCGCGTCGATCGAAGCCCCGTCGGCCACGACCGCCGTGCAGCGGCTGATCGAGCTCGTGCCCATCGAGCGACGCCAGCACGCGCGGGACCAGCTCTCGCGCTGCTTCCGCGGCGCCGTCGCGCAACTGCTGCTGCGCAAGGCGACCGGCGGGAAGATCGCCGCGCGGGAACTGCTGACCAGCACGCGCGCCGTCGCCAAGCTCCTGGTCGATGGCGATCTTCCACGCCTTGCCGATCAGCTCGAAACGGGAGCGGCCGCGGGACTTGCGCCGCTCGCCGATACGATGGTGGCCTACGTGCGGTCCGGGTTGGTGGACGTGCGAGAGGCCGTGCGCAAGGCGCCGGATGCGGACCGGCTGGTCGACCGGTTGAGGGCGGCGGGCGTCGATCTCAGCGCGCTCGACGGCTGGAACTGATCACCCCAGCCACGGACGCAACTCTTCGACGAGCATATCGACCACATCGTCCTCGGTGAGCGCCGACGACGCCGGCGTTCCGGCCTTGATCGGCCGCTCGGCATGGAGGGTGCGGCTGCCGCGGCCGCGCGTGATGCTGACCAGCGGCTGCGGCGGTTCGGCCGTGGCGTCGAAGCTGAGCGCGATCGACTCGTCGCGCCGGCGATCGGGGACCAGGCGCACTTCGCCCGACGGCGTCATGACCTCCCACGCCAGGCCCTCCGCCTTCAACACGATGGCCACCGATCGGAACGCGGGGATGGCCCGCGTTTCGAGGAACTCGTCGTACGCCCGCTGGGCCTCGTGCACCCGCGCTCGACGATCGGCCGCCTCGCGGCGGGCCTGCTCGATGGCTCTCTGAATCCGTTTCCGGATCTGTGCGACGTCGGCCATTGATCAGATCGCTCCCGCGGCCTTCAAGCTGGCAATCATCTCCCGATCGTAGCCCAGTTCCTCCAACACCGCCGCGGTGTGCTGGCCGAGCGTGGGTGGCGGAGTCCTCAAACTGCCGGGCGTCTCTGACAACTTGATCGGCGTGCCCATCACGCGGGTGGGTCCTACGGTGGGATGCTCGAGCGTCCCGACCATCTCCCGGGCGTGCAGGTGGGGGTCGGCGAGCACCTCGGCGACGTCGCGGACCGAGCCGCAGGGCACGCTCGCTGCGTGGAAGCGCGCCGTCCAGTCCGCCCGCGTGCGGGTCGCGAGGACCGCTTCGAGAGCTGTCCGCAGCTCGGCGTAGTTCGCCAACCGGTCGCGGTTGGTCGCGAATCGCGGATCCTCGGCCAGCTCCGGCCGCCCGATTGCGGGGCAGAACCGGCGCCAGATCCCGTCGTTGCCGACGGCGATGACGATCTCGCCGTCCGAGGTCCGGAAGGTCTCGTAGGGCGCGATGGTCGGATGGCGATTGCCCAGCCGCTGCGGCGCGCGCCCGGTGGCGAAGTAGTTGCCGGCCTGGTAGGTGAGCAGCGCCGCCGTCGTGTCGAGCATGCCGATGTCCACGCGCTGCGCGGCGCCGGTCCGCTCGCGCGCGAACAGCGCCGCCATGACGCCCTGCGCGGCGAAGAGCCCGGCCACGATGTCCGAGATCGCGACGCCCAGCCGGTACGCCGGCCCGTCCCCGTCGCCGGTGACGCTCATCAAGCCGCCTTCCGCCTGAATCACGGCATCGTAGCCGGGCTCGTTGCGGCGCGGTCCGGTTTGTCCGTACCCGGAGATCGAGGCGTAGATCACCTTCGGCCACCGGGCGTGCACCGCCTCCCACCCGAAGCCGGCACGGTCGAGCGTGCCGGGCTTGAAGTTCTCGACCAGGACGTCCGCGTGGTCGAGCAGGCGCTCGAGGACACCGCGTCCCCCGGGGTGCTTGAAGTCGAGGCACACGCTTTCCTTGTTCCGGTTGATGCTCAGGAAGTACGCGCTCTCCTCGCCCACGAACGGAGGACCCCAATGCCGCGTGTCGTCGCCCGTGCCGGGCTGCTCCACCTTGATGACGCGCGCTCCGAGGTCGGCCAATACCATCGTGCAGTACGGGCCCGACAGCACGCGGGTGAGATCGAGTACGGTCAGGCCGGCCAGTGGTCCACTCATTGATCGGTCCAGTCTCGCAGCCTGAGGCTGATGCGGGTGAGGTCGCTCAGCAGTGCGTAGGCCGTCTGCGTGAGGCTGCCTTCGCGCTGCACGATGCCGACTTCGCCCAACAAATCGGTCGTAAGGTAGAGGGCGTTGGCCGTGTCGGCGAGCCCGGCCAGGGGATCGTCGGAGGCTAGCAGCTCCGGTTCGACGCGTGCCAGGAGGGTGTGGCCCTGCCAACGCGCGGTCGCGACGAGACGAATGCGCCTTCCGCGGGCCAGCGCATCGCGCACGTCAGTGGCGCGGACGTCGGTGATGCCGGTGCGCGCCACCTGGTGTGGCGTGATGGCCCCACCCATCAGCACGTTGACCAGGGCGGCAGTCTTCGCGGCGGCGTCCCAGCCCTCGATGTCGAGCGTCGGGTCGGCTTCCGCGATGCCCCGGGCCTGCATCTCGCGCAGCGCCAGTTCGAACGGCTGGCCCTGCTCGAGGGCCGACAGGACGAAGTTCGAGGTGGTGTTGATCACGCCGCGGAACCCGTCGATGCGGACGGCGGGCATGGTCTCGCGCACCAGGTTGAAGACTGGCACGCCGTCCATCACGGCGCCCTCGAAGAAGAACACGCGATCCACGGTGTCGGCGAGCGACGCGAGCTCGTTGTACGCGAAGGCGGTGGGGCCCTTGTTCACGGTGACCACGTGCATCTGCGCCTCGAGAGCGGCGCGCACGTGCGAGACCGCGGACTCACCCCGGTCAATGTCCAGCACCGTCGACTCGACGAGCACGAGGCGCCCTTCGGCGGCGTCATCGGCCAGCAGCGCCGCTGCCTGCCGGACCACGTCGAGCCCGCTGCGCTGGCGCGGTTCGGCGTCGAGTCGGTCCAGCGACTGGTCCACTGCCACCGCCGCGAGGGCACGCGTGGCGTCCACCCCACCCGGATCCACCACCGAGCCGTGTCGCCCGGTCGCGATGGCCACGATCCGCCACTCGAAATCAAGGCGGTCGGCCACCTCCGTCAGCAGCAGCGCGAAGCGCCGGCCCACGTGGCCGAAGCCCACGAGGACCAGGGACAGCTCGGGCACCTTCATGCACGAGGCGCGGTGAGGGGCTCGAGGGAGGAGAGCAGGTCGTGCACCCGGGCCAGCCCCGCGGTGACGTACTCCGGGGTCTCGCCGAAGCCGATGCGCAGGTAGTGGTCCATGCCGAAGTGATCGCCAGGGACGACCAGCACGCTCTTCTCTTCCCTGAGCCGGTTGACCAGAACCGTCGAATTGATGGCGTGCCGATAGCGGACGTAGCAGATCGCGCCGGCCTCGGGTCGCGTCCAGGTAAAGGCGTCGCCGTGCGTGCGCAGCCATTGGTCCAGCACCGGAAGGTTGCTGCGGAGGATGCCGCGAGTCCGTTCGAGCAACTGCTGGCGCCGGCTGGGGACGAGTGCGGCGCGCGCCATCAGGTCGCTGAGCGCGCCCGGCGCAATGGTGACGTAGTCGTGGTACGACCACGTCGACGCGACGAGCGCCGGTGGGCCGACCATCCAGCCGATGCGCAGCCCGGGCAGCCCGTACGCCTTCGACAATCCGTTGGTGACGATCACCCGCTCGCCACGGCCCCACATCGACGGCGTCTCCTGTCCGTCGAGCTCGGCGCCGCGGTAGATCTCGTCGGACAGCACCCAGGCCCCGACGCGATCGGCGGCGCGGGCGATGCCGTCGAGATCGGCCGCGGTGAGACGCGCGCCCGTCGGGTTGTTCGGATTGCAGATCACGATCACCTTCGTGCGCGGGGTCACCAGGGCGTCGAGCGCCGACAGGTCGGCCGTCCAGCGTCCGGCCTTCTCGGCCAGCCGCCACTCGCGAATCGTGGCCCCGAAGGCTCGCGCCACGCCCCATGTCTGCATGTAGTTCGGGAGCAGCATCACGACTTCGTCGCCCGGCTCCACCAGGCGCCAGGTCGTGATGTAGTTGGCTTCGGACCCGCCGTTGGTCACCTCGACGTGCGCGATGGTCGCGCCGGGATACATCGCGGCCACCGCTTCGCGCAGCGCCACGGTGCCGTTCGACTGGGTGTAGACCAGCGGGTGATCGAGCAAGGCGTCGAGCGCGGCGCGGTCGATGAGGAGCTCGCGCGGCGTCAGCGGCCGCACCCCGCTTTCGGACAGGTTGTAGTCCACCAGGTTCTCGTAAGTGGACTGCATACGCTCCATTGCGAACTGTTCGAGTTGCACAGCCGGCAGTATACTTTGGGGTCGGACCAAGCCCACAACTCACTCCAGTTGAGCATGCGATCAACTCAAACTCCCGTCCGTATGCGCCGGCCTCGATCAGATCGGCGGGCTCTCGGAATGTCCACTCGAGCGGGCTGAGCGGTCAGGTATGGGTGAGGAGCTCCTGCCGCGATTCGCAGCCATCCCGGGCGGCCGCTTCACGATGGGATCGTTCGAAGGCGGCGACGACGAGCGGCCGCCGCGAGCCGTACTGATCGACGTTTTCCACGTCTCGGCCTACGCCATCACGGTCGATCAGTACTCGGCATTCGTACGCGACGCGGGGCATCCGTCGCCAAGCCTCCGCGACCTACCGTTGCTGGTCACCCCCCAACACGAGCTCCCGTTCCGCGAGTTGGCCGCGCCGTATGTGTGGCGTGGCGGCGACCCGCCGCGGGATCGTGGCCGCCACCCGGTCACGCTCGTCACGCATGCCGACGCGATGGCCTATTGCCGCTGGCTGAGCGGCCAGATCGGTCAGCTCGTCAGGCTCCCGACCGAGGCCGAATGGGAGCGGGCCGCCCGCGGCGGGCTCGAGCAGAAGCGATACCCGTGGGGAGACGACATCGACGCCTCGCGCGGCAACTTCCTGCCAGAACCGGCGCTCAAGCGCCACCGCGGCACCCGCCCGGTCGGCAGCTACGCTCCGAACGGGTTCGAGCTCTACGACATGGCGGGAAACGTCTGGCAGTGGGTGGCCGATTGGTACGGCGCCGACGCGTACCGCGCCGCGGACGACCGCAATCCGCGTGGGCCCGCACAGGGCGTGTCCCGCGTGCTGCGGGGCGGGTCGTGGGTGACGCACGATGTGAACCAACTCCGCTGCGCACACCGCCACCGGGTCCCGCCCGACACCTACGCCTACAGCGTTGGGTTCCGTGTGGTCTACTCAGGGTGAGGAGCGACACCATGCTTCGGTCCATCCTGTTCTCCATCGCACTGCTGGCGCTCGTGCAAACGCCCGAGGTCTGGGCCCAGCCGCTGCCACCCCTGCCGCCGGATCTGCCGGTCGTGACAGTACGGGGCGAGGGCGTGGTGCGCACGGCGCCCGATCGCGCGCTGGTGCGGGTGGGCGCCGACTCTCGCTCGCGCGATCCCAAGGACGCACAGGCCACCAACGCCACAGCCATGTCGGCGGTGCTCCAGAGGATCGCCGCCGCCGGCATCCCCAAGGACGCGGTCCGCACCCTTGTCGTCGCGCTCCAGCAGGAATTCGACTACAGCGGCGGCCGCCAGACGCCGCGCGGCTATCTCGCCCGCAACGTCGTCGAGGTGCGCGTGGACGATCTGACGAAACTCGGCGATGTCCTCGACGCGAGCGTGTCGTCCGGAGCGACGTCGATTCAGGGCGTGCAGTTCGACCTCAAGGAGCGGACCAAGATCGAGCGCGAGGCGCTCACCCGCGCCGTGGCCGATGCGATGGCGCGCGCGGATGCCGCGGCGGCCGGGGCACGGCGAAGCGTGGACCGCGTCATCCGAATCGATGAGGCGGTGCAGGGCCCCGCGATGCGCCCGCAGCAGGAGTTCCGGATGGCAGCAGATGCCGCGGCGCAGCCGACGACGCCCGTTGCCGAAGGGGAGATCGAGATCCGAGCGGTCGTGACCGTGACGGCCGCCATCAAGTAGGTCCTCCTCGACCCCATTCCTCTGCGTCATCCGTGTCATCTGCGGCCAATATCCGACTCCGATAGTCGGATTTTCCTTGCCGTGCCTTTGCCCGGCGTGTTTACCTAGAATCTTCCAGTTCCCGCATGTCATCTGTCCTTCTTCCAACGGCAGGGCACGCCAGTCGGCTGTTCGACCTGGTCGGCCGCACACCGCTCATCCGGCTCCACCGGATCGAGCGGGAGAAGCCCGGCATCGAGCTCTACGGCAAGGCGGAGTTCGCCAACCCTGGCGGTTCCGTGAAGGATCGGCCGGCCCGGCGGATGATGCTCGAGGGCCTGGCCAGCGGCGCGCTGGCGCCGGGCAAGACGTTGCTCGACGCCACCTCGGGTAATACTGGCATCGCCTACGCGATGTTTGGTGCCGCCATCGGCGTGCCGGTCGTGCTGTGCGTGCCTGACAACGTCACGGCGGAACGCAAGCGCATGCTGCGTGCGTATGGCGCCGAGTTGGTGCTGACCGATCCGCTCGAGGGCTCGGACGGTGCGATCCGTGAGGCCCGGCGGCGGTTCGCGGCCGCTCCGGACGGCTATTTCTACCCGGACCAGTACAACAACCCGTTCAACTGGCGCGCGCACTACGACACGACCGCTCCGGAGCTCATCGAGCAGACGGCTGGTCGGCTGACGCACTTCGTCGCCGGGCTTGGCACAAGTGGCACGTTCGTCGGCGTCGGGCGCCGGCTGCGCGAATTGCTGCCAGGAGTGGTGCTGGCCTCGCTGCAACCCGAGAGCCCGCTGCACGGCATCGAAGGCCTGAAGCACATGGCCACCGCGATCGTGCCCGGCATCTACGACCCGACCCTGGCCGACGTGGACCTACGGATTGACACCGAGAGGGCCGTGGCCATGACGCGCCGCCTGGCGCGGGAGGAAGGCCTGCTCGTCGGGATCTCGGCCGGCGCCAGCGTCGCCGCCGCGCTCGCGCTGGTCGAGCCCCCCGCCGTCGTGGTGACCGTGCTCTGCGATGGTGGAGAGCGGTACCTCTCCGAGGCCTTCTGGGAGGGCGCGTGACGAGCGCTCTCACGCTGGGGCCGGGCGTACTGGAGGCCATCCAGGCGCATGGTCGCGAGACATATCCGCACGAGTGCTGCGGTGCGTTGCTGGGCCACGACGGGGTGGTCCGACAGGCGTGGCCGCTGCCCAACACCACCGAGGAGGGCCCGAGGCGGCGCTTCCTGGTGCGGCCGCGCGACTATCGCGTCGCCGAGGCGAGGGCGGCGGACGAGGGGCTGGTCCTGATCGGCTTCTATCATTCACATCCCGACCACCCCGCTCATCCCTCGCAATACGATCTGGATCACGCCTGGCCGGTCTTCTCGTACGTCATCATCTCGGTCGCGGACGGCAGCCCTGGGGACATCACGTCGTGGCGGCTGGCCGAGGATCGATCGGCGTTTGCGCAAGAGCCTCTGGCGTTTTGAGAGGCTGGAGACATCGACACATGGCGACGAAGATTCTGATCCCGACCCCGCTCCGCTCGTTCACGGACAGACTGGACGCGGTCGAAGTGGACGGACATACCGTTGGCGAGCTGCTCAACGGGTTGACGACGAAGTACGGAGGGTTGCGGCAGCATCTCTACACGGGCGAGGGACGTCTGCGCAGCTTCGTGAACGTGTACGTCAATGACGAAGACATCCGGTACCTGCAAAAGGAAGACACGCCGCTCAAGGCGGGAGACGTGGTCAGCATCATCCCCTCGGTGGCTGGCGGGGCCGGCGTGGCCGCTCCCGCCGCGACACAGCTCTCCGCGGACGAGGTGCGGCGCTACAGCCGGCATCTGATCCTGCCGGAAGTGGGAATGGACGGGCAGCGAGCGTTGAAGGCGGCGAAAGTGCTGTGCATCGGCGCCGGCGGGCTCGGGTCTCCCGCGGCGATGTATCTTGCCGCCGCCGGCGTGGGCACGATCGGCCTCGTCGACTTCGACGTCGTTGACCTGAGCAACCTGCAGCGGCAGCTCCTCCACGGTACTCCCGACGTCGGGCGGTCCAAGCTGGCGTCGGCCCGCGAGCGGATTTACGCGCTGAACCCGAACGTTCATGTCGAGACCTACGAAGTGGCGCTCTCGTCGGCCAATGCGCTCGACCTGTTCCGCCCCTACGACGTCATTCTCGACGGCACCGATAACTTCCCGACCCGCTATCTGGTGAACGATGCCTGCGTGCTGCTCGGCAAGCCCAACGCCTACGGCAGCATCTTCAGGTTCGAGGGGCAGGCATCGGTGTTTTCGACCAAGGGCGGGCCGTGCTATCGCTGCCTCTACCCCGAGCCGCCTCCGCCGGGGCTGGTCCCGAGCTGCGCCGAAGCCGGGGTGCTGGGGGTGCTGCCGGGCATCATCGGGACGATTCAGGCCACCGAGGCGATCAAACTGATTCTCGGGACCGGTGAACCATTGATCGGCCGTTTCCT
>DATLLC010000104.1:0-21368 GCA_035538015.1 Vicinamibacterales bacterium | reverse complement strand
CATTCCGGGCGTGTTGCTGTTGTTGTGGCTGCGGCAGGCGTGGCGGCGGCGCGGCGACGTGGCGGCCCTGCGGCATCGGCGCCTCATGCCGGTGCGCGAGCGGATTCCGTTCCTCGGCGAGCTGCTGTTCTGGCTTTGCCTGCTGCTGGCCCTGGCGCTGACGATTGCCGCCGCGGCGAGACCCCAGACGGCCGCGTCGATCGTCCGGACGGCGGGCGTGGATTTCGTAGTGCTGCAGGACGGGTCGGCCTCGATGCACGTCGGCGACGTCGGCGGCCCGCGGAGCAACCGCTGGAAGCGCTCGACCCGGTTCCTGCGGACGCTGGGCGAGTCGCTGCGCTGGGAAGACGATCGCGTGGCCCTGGCGTTGTTCGCCCACATCGCCACACCGCAAGTGCGACTGACCCGCGATCCGAACACCTACTTCTTCTTTCTCGATCATCTCGACAATGGATCGCCCTTCCGGCTGGAGGACGACACGTCGTGGGACACGAACATCGAGCGTGGCATCTATTGGGGCTTGAGGCTCTTCGAGAAGGACGAAGAATTGCAAGGCAAGTCCGCCAACGCCAAGGCGTTCATCCTGATCTCCGACGGGCAGGCGTGGAGCGGAGAGGTGGCCAAATCGATCGCCCTCGCCCAGGGCCACGGCATTCCCATCCACGTCGTGGGCGTCGGCACGACGGCTGGCGGGATCATCCCCGACCCGAAACGGGACGCGACGCAGGCCGCCGTCAGGTCCGTCCTGGATCGCGGCTCGCTGTCGGTCATCGCGACGGCCGGGGGGGGACGCTACTTCGAGCTGGAACGGGACGAAGACCGCGACATCGCCAACGCGATCATCGACCTGACCCGTCGGCGGTCGGGCGCGCAGGGCGTGCAGCAGTCCTTCGACGATCGCTACCGCGAGTTCCTCATTGGCGCTGCCGGGCTGGTCGTACTCGGGGTCCTTTTTCTCCGCGATCAATCGGCGCTGGTGCTGCAGCTGGCCGCGGTCGCGGCCACGCTCGTCCTCCTGACGCGGCTGGTCTGATTCACTGGGACTTGTCTTCGTTTGTCTCCGGGCCGGGCGAATGGCCCGTTCGGCGGTACAATCTCAGGCTACGGAACGAGGAGCCGCCGCGCGGCTGCCGGTTCGCCGGTTGGGATCTTTCTAGGACTCGGGTTCCCGGAGGAGCTATGGCCAAGCACGTATCGCGACGCAATTTCATGGGTGGGATGGCAGCGGCGGTCGGGTACCTCAGCACGCGGCCCGGTGCGGAGCTGTGGGCTCAGGGCGGCCCCGCGGCCGTAGCCGCACAGCGTGCGCGAGGGCCGATGACGCCCGAACAGTACGACCGAATGGCGAAGCTCTCGAGCAATGAGAACAACTTCGGCATCCCCGACTCGGTGATGAAGGCGATGACCAACGCCTGGAAGTACGCCAACCGGTATGGCTATCCGGACGGCGACATCGTGCAGGCGATCGCCACCCATCACGGCGTGAAGCCCGAGAACATCCTGCTCGGCGCCGGCTCGGGCGAGATTCTGGACGTCACCGGCACCACCTTCCTGCTGGGTGGCAAGAAGGTCCTCGGTTGCGATCCGACCTACGGATCGGTCTACCAGCACGCCACGGCGATCAAGGCCGACGCGATCAAGGTCGGCCTCAAGGCCGACTACTCGCAGGACATCCCGCAGATGATCGAGCTGGCCAACAAGCACGCCAGCGAGATCGGCCTCTTCTATCTCTGCAACCCGAACAACCCCACGGGGATGGTCGTGCCGAAGCAGGAGGTCAAGGCGGTCATCGAGGGCATCCCGAAGGACATGCCGATCCTGATCGACGAGGCCTACCATCACTTCGTCGAGTCGTCGCAGTACGAGACCTCGCTGCCCTACGTGCTGGAGGGCCGTCCGATCGTCATCGCGCGGACGTTCTCGAAGATCGCCGCCCTTGCTGCCATGCGCCTCGGGTACGCGGTGGCGCCGGCGCCCATCATCCAGAAGATGCGGCCGTACTCGATGGGCAGCATCAACG
Organism: Vicinamibacterales bacterium; assembly: GCA_035538015.1. Lineage (GTDB taxonomy): Bacteria > Acidobacteriota > Vicinamibacteria > Vicinamibacterales > UBA2999 > VFZN01. The sequence goes on along the minus strand of DATLLC010000104.1, from coordinate 19,348 downwards.
CGCTCGTCAAGCACGGTGGCGTGGCCTCGCTCAAGGACACGGCGGCCCAGGAAGACGTCAAGCGCAAGGTGATTACGCTCCGTACCAAGATGACCAACGAGCTGAAGGGCTACGGCTACGAGGTGATCCCGTCGGAGACCAACTTCTTCATGGTGGGCATCGGCCGCCAGGTGCAGCCGGTCATCGAGGAGTTCCGGCAGCGGGACGTGCTGGTGGGACGTCCGTTCCCGCCGATGCTGGAGCACATGCGCGTCTCGGTCGGCACTCCCGAGGAGATGGACCGCTTCCTGGCCGCGTTCAAGCAGATCTTCCCGGCGAAGACGCGGCAGACCAACCTCGCGGGGCAGTAGGACGGAAACCGGGAGCCGGCAGTCGGCAACCGGAAACGGTGAACCAGGGGGCCGGGGCGCTCATCCGCTCCGGCCCTTCCCATGTACCCCGGTCGTCGGTCCAGGCAGTGATCGAGAATCGACGGCCGATTGCCGGCTGGCCGACTCGCGGCTCCTGCGGACCGCCTTCGTGTCCTTCGCGTTGTCGTCGTATATTTGATCGTCTGTGAAGGGCTTCATCTCCACCGTCGTCCTCGCGGTCGCGGCGGCCGGCTGTGTGCCCGGGCCGACGGTCGAGGACTACGGCGCGAAGGTCGCGGAGAACCGCGCCCTGAAGGACGAGAGTTTCAGGAGCTCGTCCGACTCGCCAATTCCTCCCGGCAAGATGAACACGCTGCTGCCCCTCGCGTATTACCCCGTGGACGAAACCTACGCTGTACCCGCCGAGCTGGAGATGTCGCAGGACCGCTCGCGGCTCAAGATCCCGACCTCCACCGGCAAACTCAGGGACTACGAGCGGGTGGGGACCCTGCGGTTCAGCCTGAGGGGCCAGCGGATGCAGCTGACGGCGTTCAGCGAGCTGGGCCAGCGGGTCTCGCGGCTGTTCGTTCCGTTTGCCGACACGACCAGCGGCGAGGAGACCTACGCCGCCGGTCGCTACATGGAGCTGGACCCCACGGCCACCGGCATTTACGTGATCGATTTCAATGGCGCCTATCACCCCTTCTGCTACTACAACGATGAATACGACTGCCCGTTCCCGCCGGCCGAGAATCGGCTGAACGTACCGATTCGCGCCGGCGAACGGCTCCCGGAGCACGCATCGGCGTCACGATGAACGACGAGGTCCGGAAGAGCCGGTCAGGCCGGCACCGTGCACCACTACCCCACCCGGAACAAGGCGCCATGCACCCAGCACTGCACCTCGCCCGCTGCATCCCGTACCCGGCACGCCTGTGACGCTCCAGGCCATCGTGTTCGACTTCGACGGCGTCATCGCCGACAGCGAGCGCCTGCATCTGCGTGCCTACCAGGACGTGCTCGGGCCGGAGGGTTTGGGGCTGAGCGATCGCGACTACTACGACCGCTATCTCGGGTACGACGATCTGGGGGTGTTTCGCGAGCTGGCCAAGGACCGCGGGTGGACGCTCGATCACGCCCGCGTGGCCGAGCTGATCGCACGAAAGGGACGCCGCTACGAGGAGCTCGCGGCGGCGGGAGAGATGCTGTACACGGGCAGCGCGGACTTCATCCGTGCCGCAGCGCGGGAGGTGCCGATCGCCATCGCCTCTGGCGCGCTCACTCACGAAATCGAGGAGATTCTCGAGCGGACCGGCCTGCTGTCATTCTTTCCGGTCATCGTCGGCGCCGATCAGACGGCGCGGAGCAAGCCCGATCCTGAGCCGTATCAGACGGCGTTCGCGCGCCTGAAGGCGCATACTGGACGTCAGCTGGAGCCCTGGCGTTCGGTGGCGATCGAGGACTCGAAGTGGGGGCTGGTCTCGGCCCGAGGCGCCGACCTGCGGCTGGTCGCGGTCACGAACACGTACTCGGCGGCGGAGCTCCGCGCCGACGCGGAGCTCGTCTGCGACGGGCTCGCCGATTTGACCATCGAGCGGCTCGACGCACTGGTGAGCGACTGACATGGAGCGCCCGCGCAGCCTGGTCGAACAGATCGCGGATGCGGCCGACCGGCCCGGACCGGATCTGGCCGCCCCGGCCTTCCTGGTCGCCCGCCTCGAATACCCCCAGCTCGATCCCGAACCCTACCTCGATCGCATCGATCGCATGGGCGTGGATGCGGCCCACCGGATCGCGAGCGACGCGGGGCTGGATGCCCCGCTCCCCGTGCGCGTGGACGTGCTGAACACATATCTCTTCACCGAGGTCGGCTTCACCGGCAATCGCGAGCAGTACGACGATCCACGGAATAGCTGTCTCAACGAGGTGCTCGACCGACGCACCGGCATCCCGATCACGCTCGCGCTCATCTATATCGAAGTGGCACGCCGCTCCGGCGTGCGGGCCGAGGGCATCAACTTCCCCGGACACTTCCTGGTGAGGGTTCTCCAGGATCTGCACACCGACGATCCCGACGAGGGCCTGATTGTCGATCCCTTCCACGGTGGCGCGATCCTCGGCGAAGCGGACTGCCGCAGTCTCCTCCATCGTCACATGGGAGAGGAGGCGGCGTGGGCGCCGTCGCTGCTGGCCCGCGCCACTCGGAAGCAGATCCTCATCCGGATGCTGCTCAACCTGAAGCGGCTCTACGTGCGCATGCGCTCGTTCCCACAGGCGCGACAGGTCACCGACATCCTGCTCGCCCTGCAGCCCTCGTCACTGACCGAGCTCCGCGATCGCGGGCTGCTGGCCTATCACATGAACGATGTCTACCACGCGCTCAAGGATCTGGAGGCGTACCTGAAGATGGCCCGCCTCACCGAACAGGACGAGGAGCAGCGCAAGGAAACCGAGCAGGTGTGGGAGCACGTCAAGACCCTGCGACGGCGCGCGGCCCAGATGAACTAGACGGCTTGGCCGTCTTGTTCGTAGACAAGATTCCGAAGCACGAACGAGACCGAGTCAGGCGAGACCTGCTCGACTACTGTCACCGGATGCGCTGGCGATGGTCAGGTTGGTCTCGGCTCATACCGCATCGCCACCGCCCCCGAGCCGAACTCCAGCCGGCTCACGAGCCTCAAGTCGACATGCTTCGATAGCCCCGCGAACAACGTCGGCCCGTGGCCGGCCAGTCTGGGATGGACCACGAACTCGTACTCATCGATCAATCCCAGCTCCGCCAACGCCAGCGGGAGCGTCACGCCTCCCACGTACAGTCCCTTACCCGACTCCTGCTTGAGATGCTGGACGGCCTTTCCCAGATCCCCGCGCACGAGCTCCGCGTTCCAATCGACCCGGTCCAGGGTGCTCGACACGACGTACTTCTTTGCGGCGTTGATCGTCCGGGCGAAGGGTTCCATCCATTCAGGCCTCGCTCCCGCCTGCGCCGGCGCCCGCCACCCTGCCTCCATCATTTCGTAAGTCACCCGGCCAAAAAGGAGGGCATCGGCCTTGGCGAGGATCTCGGCCGCGTGACGATGCAGGTCTTCGTCCGGGATCATTGCACGATGATCGCAGCACCCGACCAATGTGACGTTGATGGAATATCGAAGGGGTCGCATTGCGCCACACTACCGCCGATGTTGGTAGACGAGCAAGGTCAGCCCGCTTCAGGGCTAGGAGCCACTCACGTAACGCATGACGATGACAATTTGAGAATGGACCCTCCGATTCGAATGCGTACAACCCAGTAGACGAGGCGGCCTGGTCTTACGCCGACTTCATGGCCCCAATCTCCGCATACAGGTGTGCTGCCGAGACGATACCGCCGTGGAAGTTGCCGAGATCCAGCTTCTCGTCCGGCGCGTGCGCATTCTCGTCTGGCAGGCCGACGCCGAAGAGCACCGCGGGCAGTCCCAGCTCCTCCTGGAAGGTCGAGACGACCGGAATCGATCCGCCTTCGCGGTTGAAGACCGGCCGCTGGCCGAACCCGGCCTCGATCGCGCGGCCCGCCGCCTGCACGTAGGGGTTGTCGAACGCTGTCATCCAGGGCTTGCCGCCGTGCATGCGGGTCAGCGTCACCTCGACGGTTTTCGGCGCCGTCTTCGCGATCCAGGCTGCGAAGAGATCGCCGATCTTCTTCGGGTCCTGATTGGGCACGAGCCGCATGCTGACCTTGGCCATCGCCACCGCGGGAAGCACGGTCTTCGCCCCTTCCCCGGTGAACCCCGAGAGCAACCCGTTCACCTCGAAGGTCGGCCGCGCCCACACGCGTTCGAGCGTCGTATATCCGCTCTCCCCGAACAGCCTGGGTGCCCCGAGATCCTGCCGGTACTTCTTGTCGTTGAACGGCAGCGCCGCCCACTCGTCCCGCTCCTCCTGCCTGAGCTCCACCACATCGTCGTAGAAGTTCGGGATTCGGATGCGGCCGCTCTTGTCCTTGGCTTGCGCGAGGATCTGCGCCAGGACCATCGCCGGATTGGCGACGGCGCCGCCGAACGAACCGGAATGCAGGTCGCTCTTCGAGCCGCGCAGGTCGATCTGGAAATACGCGAGACCGCGGAGACCGTAACAGATCGAGGGGATGCCGCGATCGAACATCGGCGAATCGCTGATGACCACGACGTCGGCCTTCAGGAGATCCCTGTGGGCCCGGATGAAGTCGTCGAGATTGGCGCTGCCGACCTCCTCCTCGCCCTCGATGAGGAACCTCATGTTCACGGGCAGCCGGCCGTTCTGCTTCATGTGCGCTTCGACGGCCTTGAAGTGCATGAAGACCTGGCCCTTGTCGTCGGCGGACCCGCGCGCGTAAATCTCGCCGTCGCGCACCGTGGCCTCGAAGGGCGGTGAGGTCCACAGGTTCAACGGGTCCACCGGCTGCACATCGTAGTGGCCGTAGAACAGGATGGTCGGGGCGCCCGGGGCGCCGAGCCATTCCGCGTACACGACCGGGTGACCGGGTGTCTCCTCGAGCCGCGCGTTCTGGAGGCCGATGCGGGCCATCTCGTCGCGCGTCCACTCCGCGCAGCGCCGAACGTCGGCCGCATGATCGGGCAGCGCGCTGATGCTCGGAATCGCCAGATACCGCTTGAGCTCGTCCACGTACTGGTCCCGATGGACGTGGATGTAGTCGATGACGTTGTTCATGCGTTTAGTCTACGCCGGGAGGCGACAACCGGCAGGCGGCAGCCGGGAACCGGCAGCCGGGAACCGGCAGACGGCATAGGCAAACGGCAGCCGGCAGCCGGCAGACGGCAATCGGCAACCGGCAATCGGCATCGGGCAACCGGGAACCGCGACCCGCGAACCGCGAGAGAGACGGCCGTGTGCTTGGTGTGCTTCGAGTGTGCTGTGCTTTCGTGTGCTTCGTGTGCCTGGTGTGCCTGGTGTGCCTGGTGTGCCTGGTGTGCTTGGTGTGCTTCGTGTGCTTCGTGTGTCTTGTGTTCTTCGTGTTCTTCGTGCTCTTCGTGCTCTTCGTGTGGTTCGTGTGGTTGGTGTCCTTCGTGTTCTTCGTGTCCTTGCTGGGCTTCGTGTTCTTCGTGTCACGTGAGCAGGAACCACGTGTGGCCGTCGCGGCGGGCGAGGCCTTCCTGCTCCAGCTTGATCAGGTGCGCGAGCACGCTCTGCCTGGCGAGCGGCGCCAGTGCTGGCGTGAGGCCCTTGTAGATGCGCTCGGCGATCGCGTCCGCGGTCTGCAGGCCCCCTTCGAGCGCGGTCACGATCTGCACCTCGCGGTGATGGCGGTGCTGGAGGTATTGCTCGATGACGGCCAGAGGGTCCTCGATGAGCGGGCCATGCGCCGGCAGGACGCGGGCCGGGGACAGCGCCTGGACGCGCCGGAGCGAGCGCAGGTACGCCGCCAGGTCGCCACCGTGCTCGGCCGGGATGGCCACGGTGTTCCCGAGCTGTATGAGGTCCGCGCCGAACAGCGTGTGCGTCTCAGCGTGCCAGAGCACGATGTGGTCGGGCGCATGACCGGGCGTGTGGAGCGCGACCAGCGGCCCTTCGCCGCTCTCGATAACCTGCCCGTCAGCCAGCGGCTGCCACCCAATGGCGGTATCGTCCTGCGCCGGCCATGGGATCTTCGCAAACGAAGTCGAGGGCCAGCAGGCCGCCAGCGCCGCCGCGCCGGACGCGTGGTCGGGATGGGCATGTGACACTACGACGAGGACGGGGCCGTCGGGGACCGCCGCCGCCAGCGCGTGGAGGTGCTCGGCGCGACCGACGCCCGCATCGAACAACACGGGCGCAGGTCCCGGAAGCAGGTAGGTCCAGTTGCCCGCGCCGGTAAGCGGGCCGGGGTTGGCAGCGTGAAGGGAGATGGGCGTCACGGGTTCTGGGGTTCTGGGGTTCTGAGGTTCTCGAGCTCTAGGGTCTGGCCTCGACCTTGGCCGCGGGCGTGGAGCGAAGCGACGCCAGCGCGATGCCGACGGCGACGAACATGATCGCCGATGCACTCAGGTAGGGCGTCGTCATCCCGAGGTTGTCGTACAGGAACCCGCCCCATGCCGGTCCGACGACTCGGCCCAGGCTGGCCAGCGAGGAGGCGAGCCCCAGCATGCCTCCCTGGTCGTCGGCGTGTGTCAGGCGCGACACCATCGACGAGAGCGCCGGGCCGTTGAAGCCCATCCCCACCGCCAGGGTGCCGACCGCGCCCAGCAGGGTCGGCACGCTCCAGGCGAACGGTACGAGACCGATCCCGAGGCCAATCACGCTGATGGCGATGGGAATCAGGCGCGCTTCACCGATACGCTTCACCGCGCGTCCGACCAGCATGCCCTGCACGAGCGCCAGGGTACCGCCGATGAACGCGAAGAGATACCCGATTGTCGCCACCGTGAAGCCGAACCGCCGCTCGCTGAACAGGGCGAACGTCGCCTCGAACCCGGAAAAGGCCGCGGTGACGATGAAATAGAGTGCCAGGAGCAGGACGAGGCGCCGGTCATGCATCGCGCGACGGAGTGCTTCCCAACGTCCGAGCGTGGCTCGGGCCGGGTTCGCGTGGCGCGACTCCGGCAGCAGGAGGAAGGCGGCCACGAGGTTGGCGCCGCAGAGCGCCGACGCAGACCACATCGGCGCCGCGGGCCCGAGATGGCTCAGGATGCCGCCGAGCGCGGGCCCGAAGATGAAGCCCAGTCCGAACGCCGCGCCGACCAGTCCCATCCCCTTCGCCCGGTTCTCCGGCGTCGTCACGTCAGCGATGTAGGCCTGCGCGGTCGGGATGTTCGCGCCGGCAATGCCGCCGACGATGCGGGCGATGAAAATCAGCGGCAGCGACTCGGCCAGGGCCAGCACCATGTAGGACGCGCACGAGCCCGCCAGGCCAATCAGGATGATCGGCCGGCGGCCAATCCGATCTGACAGCCGGCCCCATACCGGCGAGAACAGGAACTGCATCAGCGAGTAGCTGGTGCCGAGCAGGCCGACCGTGAAGGCGCTGGCGCCGTAGGACTCGGCATAGAACGGCAGGAGCGGGATGATGATCCCGAAGCCGAGCAGGTCGATGAATACCGTCAGGAAGATGATGACGAGGGGAGACAAGATAGATAGATAGATAGATAAATGAATCTGGTGATGTGGTGATGTCTTGAGCTCGTGATCGTATCTGTGGAACTGGTGATCTGGTGATCTATCTCTTGATCTATCTGGTGATCTGCAGGTGCCTGCGATCTTAGTCGGTCTGCTGTTGCGCGTGCAGGTAGAACGACAGCGCCGTGTAGTAGACCGGGAACACGAGCGACAGGTTCAGCCACGGTCCACCGGTGGCAGGGAGTCGCCACATGGCGACCAGGACCAGTAGCGCCCAGATTGCACCCAGCACCAGCGTCGGGACGCGCAGGGTCACCGTCCGCGACGGATAGACGTAACGGATCGGCACGAACACCAGCACTGCAAGCGCGCTCAGCAGCACGGCGTTGGCCACCTCTGGCAGCCGCCACACATAGAGGTAGAGCGCGACGATGTTCCAGTAGGACGGAAATCCGGTGAAGAAGTGATCGCTCGTCGCGACCTTCGCCTCCACCTGACCGAAGCCGTAAGCGCTGGCCAGCAGGACGAGCGCCCCGACCGCGAGTCCCGAGCCGGAGGGCAGCAGGCCGGCCCGCATCACCAGCAGCACCGGCACGAACACGTAGGTGAGGTAGTCCACGATGTCGTCCAGCCGCGCGCCGTCGTAGCCGGGCAGCCGCTCCTTCACCCGAAGGCCGCGAGCCAGCCACCCATCGGTGGTGTCGATGAACGTCGCCAACGCGAGCAGCAGGAAGACGTCGCGAAAACGACCGTCGAACACCGCCAGGGTCGCCGCCAGCGCGAGGACCGCACCCAAGGCGGTGTACAGATGGGCCACCCAGGGCATCGGCGCGAGCGCTATAGCCGGCGTTCGGCGTTCGGAAAGTTCAGCCACACCGGCACGCCGCAGAAATGCGTGCCCTCGGTGCAGCGCGGCGCGATAATGCGGTTCCGAAGCACGCAGGGCGGGCCGAGAAACTTTCCGAGTTGTGGGTGGACTGCCTGCACTTGCGAGATCTCGTCCATGGACGCGAGGTAGATCTCCTCTTGTGCGTTGAAACAGGTGCGGAGCGTCCATTTGTGCTGGAGGGCCAGGAACGATCCCGACTCGACCAGCCGCAGCGCCTTCGCATTGGGCAGGATGTACAGGGCGTGTTCGAGCGGCACACCCAGTGCGAGCAGCCGGTTCTTGGCGGCCCACGCCTCGATGACGGCACGGTCGTACACCGCCTTGGCCGCCGGGTTCTGTCGAATCAGGCGGGGCGTGACCACGTCCGGCTCGATCGTGTCGGCGAACGTCATCCTCGGCCGCGACGCCGGCACCATGCGGTGTCGCTGGTCCTGTGAATCGGCGGTGTGGCTCAGCCGCTTCTCGAACACGTAGCTGGGATGGTTGAGCGCCCGCATCAGCGGCGAATGGTGCGAGACGTTCAGCATGTCGATGCGATACAGGTTCCGCGCCGGGTTCATCACCCGATCGATCGCGTCTGTGTCGTCGATCTCCGCGGTGGTCAGGCCGAAGGTCGCCCGCACGGCGTCGGCGACGACGCGCTCGGCACCGGCCGACCAGTCGCGGAGGCGCGAGACGCGGCCGCCCAGCCGACGGTCGAACTCTCGGGCGAACGCATCGCCAGACGTCCTGGACCGCGGGATCGCCGCTTCGGGCAGCGCGTCGGGCTCCAGGGTGGACAGCCCCACCTTGTCGAAGAACTGCGGGTCGACCTCCTTGACGAGGTCGACCATCGCGGCGATCACCATCTGCGCTTCGTACGGCGTGTCGCCCGCGTTCATCATGCGGTGGAGGCGGTGCAGCACCAGCCCGGACACCGTGTGCACCATCGACGTGAATGCCGCGATCGGGATCACGTAGCGCGCCGTCTCGATCGCTTTCTTTTCCGCTTCGCGTTCCACCGCCTTCAGCCGCGCCGCCGTATTCGTCGGCCGGACGTAGCGGAGCTCCTTGAGGATGGCCCAGGCATCGTCTTTGAGCAGTGCCGAGAGCTCGGCATAGGCGTCCCAGGCGCCGAGCACCGCGCGTTCGAAGACGTCGCGCGCCTCGCCCTCGAGTGGCGGCACGAAGGCCCGCGGCTCGTGGAGCGTGACGTAGCGTTGGCTCGACTGCTCGGAGTTGTAGAAGGGATACGCGTGCAAGACGCTCCAGACGAACTGCCGCGACACGTTCTCGAGCCCGAATTCGAAGTGGGCGTGCTGGAAGACGGTGTGGTGACCGCCCTCGAAGGTGAGGGGGCCAATCGAGTTGCGCTGCCGATCGGTCACCTCATCCCGGGCGATGACCCGCGGCGAGTAGCAGGTTCGGGCCGCGGCGATGGCGCCGTCGTAGGGCGCCTGGGGGGCGCTCAGCAGCGTGACACGGGGCGGCGCGGTCGAAAGCGCGAGAGCGGGCATGGCCATGGAAGTATAAAGTTTCAGTGCGGTGAGACGATCCCTTGATGATGTCCTGACCGAGACCGTCCGGCTGGCGGCGGCGTGCACCCCGGCGTCGGTCGCCCTGCTGCTCGAATGGGTCCCGGCACGCGCCGCGTTCACTATCCGTGCCAGTCACGGCTGGCCCGTCCGCCCTGAGGAGGACGCGTTTGCCGTGCCCCCCAGCAGGCACGCACTCGAGGCCATGAGCGGCCGTCAGGGCGGCCTCATCCGCCGGGACCTGGCCGGGCGGGCGGACGAGCCTCGGCTGCTCGCCGCCCACGCGCTGCACGCCGGGGCCGCCGTGGCCATCGCCGATGGCGTGGGGCCTTTCGGTGTCCTGGCGGTCTACAGCGAGGATGCCACGGCGTTTGCGGAGGAGACCCTCCGCACGCTGGACGCCCTGGCGTTCCTGGCCGCCGCCGCGGTCGAGGGCACGCGCCAGGCCGCCGACCTGGACGGCGAACGCGACGAGCGCGTCCGGCTGGCGTCGCTGGTGGAGGGGAGCGCTGATGCCATCGTGAGCGCCACGCTCGAGGGCACGATCCTGGCCTGGAATCCCGGCGCCGAGCGGCTCTACGGCTATCCGGCGCACGAGATCCTGGGCCAGGACGTCTCGGTGCTGATTCCCGCCGAGCGCGAGGCCGATCGACGCCTGATGCTCGAGCGGGTCCGGGCCGGCGCGCGGATTCCGGCCTTCGATGCCACCCACCGCCGCAAAGACGGGTCACCGGTCACGGTCTCGCTCAGCCTCTCGCCGGTGAAGGATCGGGACGGCCGGGTGGTGGCGGTCGCGGGCATCGCGCACGACGTCACGGAGACGCGGCGCCTCGAGTCCGAGCTCCGGCAGCTCGCGAAGATGGAGGCGGTCGGTCGGCTCGCCGGCGGGCTCGCCCACGACTTCAACAACATGCTCACGGTCATCGACGGCTATAGCCAGCTGGTGCTGATGAAGCTGCCGGCGGACAGCCCCGTCCGTGGTCTCATCGAGGAGATTCACAAGGCAGGCGAGCGGGCGGCGGACCTGACTCGGCAGCTCATGGTGTTCAGCCGCAAGACCATGGTCGACCCGCGAGTGCTGAACCTCACAGAGGTCGTGCGGAGCAACGTAGAGATGCTCGCGCGCGCCCTCGGCGACGACATCAGCATGATCACGGAATTGGAGCCCGCCCTGGCCAACGTCATGGCCGACCACTCACAGCTGGAGCAAGTCCTCGTCAACCTGGTCCTGAACGCGCGCGACGCGATGCCGGCCGGGGGACGCGTCACGCTCTCGACGGCCAATGTCCAGTTCGACACCTCCCAGGCGGTATCGCCAAGCGAAGTGCCCGCCGGGCAGTTCGTCGAGCTCGCGGTCGCCGACACCGGTGCCGGCATGGACGCCGCCACCCGCGCCCGTCTCTTCGAGCCGTTCTTCACGACCAAGGGCAGGGGCCGTGGCACCGGCCTCGGATTGGCGATGCTGCAGCACTTCGTGATGCAAAGCGGGGGGTTCGTAACCGTCGACTCCGAGCCGGGACGGGGCAGCCGGTTCCGAATCTACCTGCCGACGGTGCCGCTGCCGCTCGCGCCGGGCGTCGCGGCCGATGCCGAGGATTCGCCCTCCGGCTCGGAATCGGTCCTGGTCGTCGAGGACGACCAGTCGGTGCGACTGTTCACCCAATCGGTCTTGCTGGCGGCAGGGTATCAGGTGCTCTGTGCCGCCGACGGCAGTGAGGCCGTGCTCCTGGCACGCACGCATCCCGGGCCCGTGCACCTGCTGATCACCGACGTCGTGATGCCGGTCCTGGACGGCCACGCGCTTGCGGAGCAGTTTCGCAGCCTCCGGCCCGAGGGACGCGTCCTCTTCACCTCGGGTTACACGCCCGAGTCCGTGAGCCGGAGGGGCATCGTCATCCCCGCGGCGCAGTTCATTCAGAAGCCCTACTCGCCGGCCGCGCTGTGCCGGCATGTAAGGACGCTGCTCGATGAGGGCTACCCCTCAGCTCACTTGAGTGGTCGTTCCAACTGATCGTTGATCAGATGGAAAGCGGCAGATACGACCGGGAGGCTGGGCTGATGGCATCATCAACTCGAGTGAATTGTGGGGTTAGTCGTCGTCTTCGTCGTCGTCTTCTTCGCGGCGGACGTGATGGCGCGAGTACTCGTCCAGAAAGGTCAACGACTCGAAGGTGCGCATCCGATCGAGGAACAGCACGCCGTCCAGATGATCGGTTTCGTGCTGGATGACCCGCGCGGGAAAATCGTGGGCCTCGATCTCGATGCGCTTGCCCTCGCGGTTGAGGGCACTCACCTTGATGTGCGGCGATCGTGGCACGCGACCCCGGATGTCCGGAATGCTCAGGCACCCCTCCCACCCCTCGACGGTCTCCGTGCTGAGACTCGTGATCTCTGGATTGATGAGCGCGACGGGATCGCCTTCTCCTCGCCCCTCGGGGTCTAGTACTGCGACGAACACGCGCCGCGATTCGTGCACCTGCGGCGCCGCCAGGCCGATGCCCGAATACTCGTCCATCGTCTCGATCATGTCATCGATGAGCTTCTGGAACTCCGGCGTGCGGATCTCGTGCTTGTCGACCGGCCGCGTCATCTGTCGAAGCACCGGGTGACCCATGCGGGCCACTTTCAGGATGGACATCTTCGGATTTTATACTCGGTGCGGAGGGTGGGCAGGTGCGGTCGGGTGCGGTCGGTGCGGAAAATGCAACAGCTGACTGCGAACGCCATGAGTGAGCCGACTTTTCGGTTTTGTCCCGTCTGCGGCTCGCCGTTCGAGCCGCGCGTCCTGCGCGTCGGCGAACCGTCGCGCCTGGTGTGCACCGGTGCGACGTGCGGGTTCGTCTTCTACCTCGATCCGAAGGTGGCGGTGGGCACCATCATCACCCGGCCGGACCGGCATGTCGTGCTCGTCAGGCGCGCCATCGACCCCGGTTACGGCAAATGGGTGTTCCCCGGCGGCTATGTGGACCGCGGCGAGGAAGTGACCCTGGCCGCCATCCGCGAGGCGAGGGAAGAGGCGGGGCTCGAGATCCGCATCGACGGCCTGATTGGGATCTACTCGTACGCGGGCCGCACACCCATCATCATCGTGTATGCCGCGACGATGACCGGCGGAGAGCTCTCGGTCGACGAAGAGGGCCTGGAGGCGCGGTGGTTCGAGCCCAACGCAGTCCCGTGGGACGACCTCGCTTTCCTGAGCACGCGAGAGGCGATCAGGGACTACCTGGCACGGGCGCCGTCCAATCGGCCGACCCCCTGAAATCCCTCTCGATCGTCCCGGCTGGACACGTGGGGTTCAACGCGAGGGACTCCGAGGTATCATGCCCGTGCCAATCGAAGGAGTCTCATGCTGCCCGAACACGACCGACGCACCTTCCTCACCGTCCTAGGCGGTGCCGCCGCCCTGACCGCGGCCGCCACTGCCGAGGCCACAGAAGCGCCGTCGCAGCCTGCTCCAGCCAGCGGCGTCGACCTCACCTGGTTCGACGCGTTCAAGGGCAAGCACAAGCAGGTCTTCGATCTGGGATCGTTCGACCTGTCGATCGACACACCGCTCCGCCAGGCCGTCACCTATCTGTCGGCGCACCGCGAGATCAATCGCCTCGAGCCGCCGAACGACATCAACGTGATCATGGGCATCTCGCACAAGGCGTTTCCGATGAACGCGACCGACGCCCTCTGGGAGAAGTACGCAATCGGCGAGGTGTGGGGCATCAAGGACAAGGCGACGGGCAAGGCCTCGGTGCGCAACATCTTCGTGGATGGCCCGGTCGCCGGTCCCGCCACGGTCCGTGCGCTCAAGGAGCGCGGCATCGTCTTCTGGCAGTGCAACTTCGCGCTGGGCGCGATCGCTGCGGAACTGGCAGCGAAGACCGGAGGAAAGGCCCCCGATATCCGCGCCGACCTCGCGGCCGGGCTGCTGCCTGACGTCCGCGTGGTACCTGCGCACACGTGGGCAATCGGGTTCGTGCAGGAGCGTGGCTTCACCTACGAGAAGCTCTGAGCTGCCCTCCCGTTTGTTCCGCAGGAGCATGTGAGCCAGGCATGTCCCTGAAGATGCTGTTTGCGGGCCTCCTCGCTGCCGCGACGCTCGGCGGCGCGCAATCGACTCGGACCTTCGCCGGCACCATCTCCGACGAGATGTGTGCCCTGAACCACGCGGCGATGCGCATGGGGCCGACCGACGCGGAGTGTACGCATGCCTGCGTCGAGGAGCACGACGCCGCCTACGTCCTGGCCGACGACAAGACGGTGTACCGCCTGAGCGATCAGGCTGCGGCCAAGCCGTTCGCGGGCAGGAAAGTGAAGGTGGTCGGGACGCTGGACGAGGCGCACAACACCATCATCGTCACATCGATCACCGGCGCCTGACGCGCTCAGTCGATCGTCACGGCGGTGAGGTTCATCGTGAGGCGGGCCCCCGGCTTGGGCAGGTCGTTGACCCCGATCACGGTGCGCGCCGGCCGATGACTGCCCATCTTCTCGGCGTAGGCGCGGTTCATTTCCTCGAAGTCGCCAACGTCCTTCAGGAAAACGTTGACGTGCACCACATGGTGCAGGTCGGATCCGGCCGCGGCCAGCATCACCGAGAACGACTCGAGAATCTGCCTCGTCTGCGCGTAGACGTCGTCGCCGGCCAGCAGGCCCGTCGCCGGGTTGACGCCCGCCGTACCGCTGATGCTCAGGAACGGACCGGCCTTGGCGATGTGGCTGTAGGGTCCGATCGGGGTGGGCGTGTCGGGGGGAGTGGAGGTTTCGATCGTGTAGCCCATCGCGTATCTCCTACTGCAGGACGCTGCCAGCGTCCCCCGGCAGCATCAGCTGCCGGTGGGCCCACCACGGTGCGATCCCGTTGCTCATGACGCGCTCGTTGAACTCGCGCAGGCTGAACGCGGTGCCCTTCGCCTTCAGATAGTCGACGCGCAGCTTGAATGCCGCGACCTTGCCGAGGAAGTAGCCGCCGTAGGTCGGATCGTAGGTGCCGCGCTCGGCTTCCTGTCGAGCGGCGGGCGCCGGAAGATGTGCCTTCTCCTCGAAGAACGTTGCCGACTGATCGACGGTCCACTCGCCCGTGTGCAGACGAATACCCGAGATCAGCCGGCAGATGCGGGTCAGCGACTCGCTGATCTGCGCCATCTCGTAGCGAGGGTCGCCGCTGCGGAAGCCCTCGTCCACCATCATCTGCTCGGCATAGTGCGCCCAGCCGTCCTGTCCCGACGAGGGCTGGGGGAAGGGGTTGAGCCCGATCCAGATTCGCCGGATCTTGCCCGGCGTCCTGCGCATGAACACGCTGTGCACGTAATGGCCCGGCATCACCTCGTGGGACGTGATCACCGCGAGCGTCGAGCGATTGAACTTCTGCAGCCAGGCATCCTGCTGCGCGGCGGGCCACGACGCCTGGGCGTCGGTGATGTAGTAGTAGCTCGTGACTGGTGCCGCCTCGAGCGGAGGGGACGCGTGCATCGAGGCCAGGCCGAGGTCGAACGGCCGCGCCGCCGCCACGTGCACCTGCTCGGCGGCCGGCAGGTTCACCAGCTGCCGGCTGACGACAAAGGCCTGCAGCTCCTCGACGGCGTGCTGCGCGGCGCCCACGACCTCGCCGCGCGCGGGATGATCCTTCAGCACGTCGGCCCAGACCGCCAACGCCGGGCGCGTCTTGTCGACGCGGGCCGCGGCAGCGGTAAATGCGGCCTCCTTCGCGGCGAGCTCGCGCTCCCCGATCGCCAGCAGGGCCGCGACCGGCAGGTCGATCAGCTCCTCGGCCCGGTAGCGTGCTTCCAGATTGGCGGTGCCGACCATGAACGGGCCGTCCGCCCTCGGCAGCCGCTCTTTCTCGAACCACGTCACGAACCGAGCGATCTCACGCGCCGCCGCGGCCCCGGCGGTGGTGAGCTCGGCCTTCAATTTCTCGTCCTTCAGGTCCGCGAATGCTACGCCCAGGTCGTCGCTGAGCATCGCCGCGGCGCCGGTGAGCATGCGCACGCCGCGCTCGGCCATCACGCGCGGCGGGTTGGTGAGGTTGGCTCCTGCCGCCGCGAGCAGCGCCGGCACTCCCTTCACCTTCGCGATGATGCGCCCGGCCCTGGTCTCCGCCGACGCGGACTCCATCGTCATCAGGTTGTGAACGCCGTCAGAGATGGCTGACGCGTAGAGCATCAGGTTCCTCTGCCAGTTCCGGTTGGTCTCCAGCTCGAGCAGCCAGGCATCGAGCAGGCCCGACACGATGCGGTGATCGACGCGCTCGTCGGGCGTGAGGCCATCGGTCGCGATCCCTGCCAGCCGCGCTTTCAATCCGCGCCACATCTCGATCTCCGAGGCGATCGCGGCAGCGCTGAAGTCCTCGAGCCGATCGTCGGCCTGGTGCAGTCCGTTGCCGGCTGCGATTGAGGGGTGATGCTTCGCGAACTGGTCGAGGAACTCGTCCACGACCGCAGGGAAAGCCGTGAAACCCTGGGACGAGGCCGGCCCTGGCGGCGGCGTGGACTGGCAGGCAGCGCCGAACACGAGCGAGACGAGCGCGGCGAGGCGCAGATATCGGCGGACGAACGGGGCGTTCACGAAGGCCGAGTGTACTGCAGCCCCCGAGGCGGCGCGACGGCATCCGCACTCCGAGGCGCGCCGGCCGGTGCGCGGCTTGATAGACTCGACGGCGACTCCTCCGGTGCAGCCATGAACGCCTTCATCGCCTCCGTGTTCCTCGGCATCGTCGGCATGGGGTATGTCATGTACGGGCGGAAGGCGCACAACCCGGTCGCGCTCGTCAGTGGCCTGCTGCTCTGTGTCTTCCCCTATTTCGTGGACAGCCTCACCTGGACGCTGCTGATCGGCGCTGGCCTCGTCGCCGCGCCGTTCTTCATCGCGTTTTGAGGGCCGCGCTAGTCCCCTGGACTAGACAAGGGTCCCGGTGAGCTCTTCATACGTGCCCTTGAAGTCCACGACGGAGGTGCCGTCGAACTGCCAGACCCGGGTACCGACTTCCTCGAGCAGATCCTGATCGTGGGTCACCAGGAACACCGTGCCCTCGAAGTTCTGCAACGCCACGTTCAGCGCGTTGATTGACTCGAGATCGAGGTGGTTGGTGGGCTCGTCGAAGACGAGTACGTTGGGCTTCTGCAGCATGATGCGGCAGAAGAGCAGCCGTGCCGTCTCGCCGCCCGACAGCGCCTCTGTCGGCTTGTACCCGTCTTCGCCGCTGAAGAGCATCTGGCCGAGCAGGCCGTGCACCTCCTGCCGTGACGCATCGGGGTCGAACCGGTGGAGCCATTCCACGACCGTCGTTCCCTTGTCGATCTGACCGGTGTGGTCCTGTGGGAAATAGCCGATCGACACCTCGTGCCCCCACCGCACCACGCCGGCGTCGCGGTCCCCAGCGTCCCCCTCGGCGCCGGGCGCATCGGCCAGCAGCGCCTTCAGCAGCGTCGTCTTGCCGACGCCGTTGCGGCCGACCAGCACCACCTTTTCGCCCCGATTGACCACGGCGTTGAAGCCGGCGATGACGCGCAGGTCCCCATGGGCCTTGGATAGCCCATCGAAGGACACCGGCACCTTGCCCGACGGCCGTTTCATGCTGAAGCGGATGTACGGGCGCTGGATGTTGGACCGGGCCAGCTCGGTAGTCTGCAGACGTTCCACTTCCTTGCGCCGCGACGTCGTCTGGCTGGCGCGCGTGCCGGCACCGAAGCGGGCGATGAAGTCGTTCAACTGCGCGATCTTCTTCTCGCGCTGCGCGTTCTCGGCTTCGACCCTGGAGCGAATCTGTGTCTTCGCCAGGACCATGTCGTCGTACCCGCCGGTATAGGTGATGATCGTCTGATAGTCGATGTCTGCGATGTGGGTGCAGACCTGGTTGAGGAAATGCCGATCGTGGGAGATCACGACGAGCGTACCCTCGTAGCGGATCAGGAACTGCTCGAGCCAGTGAATGGAGTCGAGGTCGAGGTGATTCGTCGGCTCGTCCAGCAGCAGCGCCTCGGGGTGGCCAAAGAGCGCCTGCGCCAGCAGGACGCGCATCTTCTGGCCGCCCTGCAGCTCGGACATGGACCGTTCGTGAAGGGGATCCGGAATGTCGAGCCCCTGGAGTAGCGTGGCGGCGTCGCTCTCGGCCGAGTAGCCGTCTTCCTCCCCGACGATTCCCTCGAGCTCGCCCAGCCGCATGCCGTCCTCGTTCGACAGCTCGGCCTGCGTGTAGAGCCGGTCGCGTTCGGCGAGCGCGCTCCAGAGCCGCTGGTTGCCCATGATCACCGTGTCGATTACGCGGTAGGCGTCGAAGGCATACTGATCCTGGCGCAGCACGCCGAGCTTCCGGGGCCGGCCCACGGACCCGCGCTGCGGATCCAGCTCCCCCGTGAGCAGCTTCATGAACGTGGATTTTCCGGCCCCGTTGGGCCCGCTCAGCCCGTAGCGGCGCCCCGAAGAGAAGGTGGTGGTGACCTCCTCGAAGAGCACCTTCGAGCCGTACCGCATCGACACACCGCTTGCCGTAATCATCGCCGCGCCTTCATCTTTGGAGTGTCACCGTGGTCAGAACCCCTTATTCTATCAGGACTTCTCCCATGACTGCCCCAATAGGCCTCGTGCCCGCCACCCTTCTCCTCGCGAGCCTCGCGACCGTGCCGACCCACGCCCGCCAGGCGGCCATGCAGGAGTGGCCCGTCTACGGCGGCGACCCGGGCGGAACGAAGGCCTCGCAGCTCACCGACATCAACCAGGGCAATGTCGGCCGTCTCACCGTCGCCTGGGAGTGGCAGCCGGGCGATCAGCCGCTCGATGAGTTCGGCACCCGACCCGGCAACTTCCAGAACACGCCGCTCATGATCGGCAACGTCCTCTACGTGTCCACGCAGTACAACCGCGTGGTGGCACTCGACGCAGAGACCGGGCAACAGAAGTGGGCGTACGACCCCAGAGCGTACGTCGACGGGCAGCCGCCGAACGGGACCGGCTACGTCCACCGAGGGCTGGCCGCCTGGCGCGACCAGCGCGACGGCAACAAGCTGCGGATCTTCCTGAACTCGCGCTACCGCTTGATCTGCCTCGACGCGGAGACCGGTACGCTGGTCGAATCGTTCGGCGAGAAGGGCATCGTCGATCTCAGCCAGAACCTGATCTGGCCCATCGAGAAGAAGCACTACACGAACACCTCGCCGCCCGTCATTTACAAGGACCTCGTCATCCTGGGCAACGGCGTGGGCGATCGCCTCGTCTACAAGAACGACCCGCCAGGTGACATCCGCGCGTTCGACGCGCGCACCGGAAAGCTGGCGTGGAGCTTCCACACCATTCCCCAACGCGGCGAGGTCGGGCACGACACCTGGCCGGAAGGCTCCACGCGCTACACGGGACACACGAACGCCTGGGCGCCGATGAGCCTCGACGAGGCGCGCGGCCTGCTCTATGTGCCGGTGGGCACGCCGTCGAACGACTTGTATGGAGGCAACCGCGTCGGCGAGGGCCTGTTCGGCGAGACCATCCTCTGCCTCGACGCCGCCACCGGGAAGCGGAAGTGGCACTACCAGCTCGTGCACCAC
>DATLLC010000103.1:0-3148 GCA_035538015.1 Vicinamibacterales bacterium | reverse complement strand
CCAACCCAGCTTCGTCGAGGGATTCGGCGTCAACATCCTCAATCCCGCCATCATCAGCTTCTACCTCGCGGTGGTGCCTACTTTCATTCCGCCGGCGCCGCCCGTGTACTACTTTGCGGTGCTTGCAGCCACGCACATCGTCCTGGCCCTGGCGTGTCACGTTGGCTGGGCCACGGCGTTCCATGCGCTGCGGCAGGTCATCGCGCGTCCGGGCATACGAACGACGCTCGAGCTGGGCAGCGCTGCCGCAATGCTCTGGCTGGCCGCCCGCGTGCTCGGACGGATATAGATCGTCGCTGCTCAGCTGCTGGCTCGGCTGCGGGTTGCCGGTGCGCGACTGCCGGTTCCCTCGTTTGCCGTTCCCGGTTGCCGACTGCCGGCTCCCGGTTGCCGGTTCCCGGTACACTGGCCTCATGCTGTCCGATGTGCAGCACGCGCTCGAAACCCTACCGTTGGACGATCCGCTCGTCGTCCTCGCGGACTTCGATGGCACGCTGGCCGAGTTCCATCCCAACCCCGCGGCGCCGATGCTCACTGACGTGCGGCGTGAGTGGTTGCGTGACATCGCCGCGCAGCCGATGACGTTTACCGGCATCGTCAGCGGCCGCCGGGTGGCCGACCTGCGCCGCCGTGCGCCGCTTCCTTCGCACGGCTACTACGCCGGTCTGCACGGGATGGAGATCGAGGTCGACGGCCGGTGCTGGCGGCATCCCGATATCGAGCCGGCCCAGGCGTCCGTGCGTGAACTGCTGCCCCGTCTGCAGCTCGTGGTCGATCAGTTCGACGGGGCGGTCCTGGAGGACAAATCGGTTTCGCTGGCCGTGCACGTCCGCGCCGTCCGCTACGCACAGCGTGCCAACGCACTCGGCCTGGCCGATGCGTGGGCTGAGCCGTGGATTGCCGCCGGCCGCCTGCGTCGGCTCGAGGGCGCGTTGGTGGTTGAGTACCTGCCGAACGTCGCCTGTCACAAAGGCGACGCCGTCGCGTGGATTGCCCGCGACGTGCAGGCCACGACAGGCCGCGAGCCCTGGGTGGTGTTCCTTGGGGACGATCTCACCGATGAGGATGCGTTCCGCGCCATCGGGCGGGGCATCGGCGTGCTCGTCGGTTCTCGGCCCACGACTGCCACGCATCAGCTTGACGGCATCGCGGATGTCGATACCCTTCTCAGGTGGCTCACGGCCAGGAAATGACCCCAGGTATTCAATGACCGCATCCGAACTCATGGCTGCGCTCGGCCCTCGCCTCAGCAATACGAAGCTGATCGTGGTGGCCAATCGGGAGCCGTACATTCACGTGAAGCGGACCGCGGCCCCTCGCCGACGTGGCGTGCTCGCCTGGTTTCGGGGGCGAGGAGAACAGGCGAGCCTGACCTGGATGCGGCCCGCCAGCGGTCTCGTCACGGCGCTCGATCCCGTGATGCGGGCGTGCGGGGGAACGTGGATCGCACACGGGAGCGGGAGCGGCGACCGGGAGGTTTCCGACGCGAAGGGCCGGGTGCAGGTGCCGCCCGACAACCCGTCCTATACGCTTCGCCGCGTCTGGCTGACCCCGGAGGAGGAGGAAGGCTACTACTACGGGCTCGCCAACAACGCTCTGTGGCCGCTCTGCCACATCGCCTACGCACGCCCGGAGTTCGATCGGCGCGATTGGCAGCAGTACAAGCGCGTCAATCAGCGGTTCGCCAACACCGTCATCGACGAGATCGGCAACGACCGCGCCATCGTCTTCGTGCAGGATTACCACTTCGCCCTGCTGCCGCGGCTGGTGAAAGAGGCCCGGCCCGATGCGATCGTCTGCCAGTTCTGGCACATTCCATGGCCCAACAACGAGGCGTTCCGGATCTGTCCCTGGAGTGAAGAGATCGTCGACGGGCTGCTCGGGAACGACTTGCTGGGCTTCCACATCCAGTTCCACTGCAACAACTTCTTCGACACGGTGGACGCCAGTATCGAGGCGCGCATCGATCGCGAGCACTTCGCCGTCGTCCGTCGCGGCCATCGGACCTACGTCAAGCCATTTCCGATCAGCATCGACCCCGAGCCGTGGTCGAAACTACCCAAGGGCCGTACGCGGGAGGCCGACGTGCGCCTGACGCGGGATCGGCTGGGGCTGGGTGAAGCCCGGCTCATTTTCGGCGTCGATCGACTGGACTACACGAAGGGTATTCCCGAGCGAATCAAGGCCTTCGAGCGAATGCTCGAATACAACCCGGAATGGCGAGGCCGCGTGACGCTGCTGCAGGTCGGCGCGCCCAGCCGCGAGCACCTGCAGCGCTACCAGACGATCAGCGACGATGTCGATGTGGCCGTGAAGGCCATCAACGAGCGGTTCGGCAGCGATGGATGGAGGCCGGTGATCTACCTGCGCCAGCACCACGGCCCGGACGATGTCGCGGCGTTGTATCGAGCGGCGGATGTCTGCGTGGTCTCGTCCCTGCATGACGGCATGAACCTGGTCGCCAAGGAGTTCATCGCATCTCGCCCCGACCTGCGGGGTGTGCTGGTCCTCTCGCGATTCACCGGCGCCGCTCGCGAGCTGCGTGAGGCGGTGGACGTCAACCCGTTCGCCGTCGACGAGTTCGCCGGGGTGCTGCACCAGGCGCTGACCCTGCCGGAGGGGGAGCAGGAGCGCCGGATGCGGGCGCTGCGCACGCGGGTCGAGGAGCACACGATCTACGATTGGGCCGCGCAAGTCATCCAAGCCGCGTGGCGGATGTCCGAAGCGGCGGCGTGAAGCTCGATCACGGCGCCATCGACAACGGCCGCGTGCTGGCGCTCGTCGGTCCCGACTGCAGCGCCGACTGGCTGTGCCTGCCGCGCTTCGACTACAAGTACTAACAACCGGCAAGCGGCAACCGGTAACCGGCAACCGGTGGCTGCCGAGACCGGCGTGACGACTGCCCGCTGCCGACAGCCCATCGCCGATTGCCGACTGCCGGATGTGAGGAGACGCCGATGCTGAACGAATTCAAGGAGTTCATCGCCAAGGGAAACGTGATGGATCTGGCCGTGGGGGTCATCATCGGCGCGGCGTTCCAGCGCATCGTGGATTCGATGGTGAGCGACCTCGTCATGCCGGTCGTCGGCCTCGTGCTGGGCGGCACCGACTTCACGAACATGTTCGTGCTGCTCAACCCCGGACCGAA
>DATLLC010000102.1:0-22932 GCA_035538015.1 Vicinamibacterales bacterium | reverse complement strand
GGGGTTCAAAGCACGGAAGGTTCAAAGCACGGGGGTTTCACAGCACGGAGGTTCAAAGCACGGAAGGTTCAAAGCACGGAAGGTTCAAAGCGCGGAAGGTTCAAAGCACGAACGGTTCACTGACCCCCCCTGTTACGGTGTTTCTTGTGGCGGCGGGCGGCCTGCCCGCGCAGATAGGTTCGCAGCCGCACCGCCATCCAGCGGCAGCTGGCACAGAGGCGGATGGCTTCGGCGGTGGGCTCTGGGTTGAACAGACCGGCCTCGACCCCATCACGGAGGTGCGTGTCGACTTCGTCGAACGAGGAAATCGCCACGTCCATGAACTGTGCGAACTCGGCCGGATTGTAGCGCCCGAATCCCTCGGCGATGTTCCTGGGCGGCGACCGCACGGCATCACGCAGTTGATCCGAAAACTTGCGATCGGCGCGAGCGGCGGGTGTTGCAAGAAGCGCCAGCACCCGATGCCGCAACTCCGTGGCGCGCTGGAAAACCACAAGTTCCCGATGTGTCCTGGCTCCCATGCACGAATGACCCGGCATGTGCCGTGCCAGCGAACCCGTGCTTTGAACCCTCGTGCTGTGAACCTCCCGTGCTTTGAACCCCCCGTGCTTTGAACCCTGCGTGCTTTGAACCCCTCGTGCTTTGAACCCTCGTGCTTTGAACCTCCCGTGCTTTGAACCCCTCGTGCTTTGAACCCTTGTGCTGGTACACTGAGCGCCCTATGTCGCAGTCGTCCGAGGAAATGCGGCCAGCTCGCCTGTGGCGATCGATGCCGCTCGATCAGCGCGTATCGGCCTCCGGCGCCTTCTGGCGCGACGAGCAGGCAGCCCTCGAGCAGGCCGAAGCGGTGGCGCTCATCGCCCGCCAGATCAAGTTCCGCCCGAAGAGCGTGCTGGCCCTGTCGGTCGAGAAGAAGGCCCGGCATCTCGCGTCGCTGGCTCAGGTCTCGGATCTGCTCGCGGCCCGTCTGCTGGTGGCCTATCATCTCGAGCACCAGCGCCCGATGATGGGTGCCTTCCTCGACGCGCTGGGGATTCCACACGAGGAGGGCTTGATCAAGGACGAGTCGCCGACCCCTCCCGACGCCGCCGCGCTCGACACGGCCGTCGCGACGCTCTCGGCCGCGTATCCGAAAGGCGACGTCAGCCGTTACTTCTGGACGCTGCTGTGGCAGGACCCAGAGACGTGGGGCGGGTTGCAGGGTCGCCCGGAACTGGCCAGCTAGCCTCCAGCGCACTTCGCTTCGTCACTCCCAAGGCCCGTGGCGCCCTTCGACCGACACCTCTTCATCTGCACTAATCAGCGGCCAGCCGGCCATCCCCGCGGCTGCTGCAACCCGGACGCCACCGACGCGCTGCAGAAGGCGTTCAAGAAGGCGCTGGCGGAGCGGGGCCTGTCCCGGCGGATCCGCGCGAACAAGTCGGGGTGCCTGGATCAGTGCGAGCACGGCCCGAACGTGGTCGTCTATCCCGACGGGGTCTGGTACGGCGGTGTCACCGAGGCGGACGTCGCCGAGATTGTCGACCGCCACCTCGTCGGTGGCGAGCCCGTCGCACGACTGCGCCCGGCCGATTCCTGCGTGAACACCCCAACCTGTCCGCATCGTCCCCGGAGCTGACATGGAGGCCCTGCTGAACGCCGACGCGCTGATCGCGCTCGTCACCCTGACGGTGCTCGAGGTCGTCCTCGGCGTCGATAACGTGATCTTCATTTCGATCCTCGCCGGCAAGCTGCCGGCGGAACAGCAGGATCGCGCGCGCCGTGTCGGACTGCTGGCGGCCATGGGCATGCGCATCGCGCTGCTGTCCTCGCTGGCCTGGATCGTCCGCCTGACCGCGCCGCTCTTCACACTGCTCGGGCAGGAGATCTCAGGGCGCGACCTGATCCTGCTCGGCGGCGGGCTGTTCCTGCTGACGAAGGCGACCCGTGAGATTCACGACAAGCTGGAGGGCGAGGAAGGGCATGTGTCGGCCCGCGTCGCCCCGTCGTTTGTCGCCGTGATCGGTCAAATCATGCTGCTCGACATCGTCTTCTCGCTCGATTCGGTGATCACGGCGGTCGGTATGGCGGATGACCTGGTGGTGATGGTGCTGGCCGTGATCATCGCCGTCGGCATCATGATGCTCTCGTCGCGATCGATCGGCGGCTTCGTCAACCAGCATCCGACGGTCAAGGTGCTAGCGCTCAGCTTCCTGCTGCTGATCGGGGTATCGCTGGTCGCTGAGGGGCTCGATTTCCACATTCCGAAGGGCTACATCTACTTCGCCATGGCCTTCTCGGTGTTCGTCGAGATGATCAACCTGCGGGCGGCCGCCAAGCGGAAGGGCCAGCCGGTGAAGCTGCATCAGCCCTACTAGAATCTGGTGATCTCTCGAGCTGGTGATGTGGTGATCGATCGCTTGATCGGGTGATCGCGCGATCTGATCTGGGGAGCTATCTGTCGATCTGTGGGTGGAGCAGGTTCCCGATCGCGTCGGCGGCCTCCGCCCCCCGGGGTTCGCCGGCCTCGATCCCGCGACCGGCCCTTCAGCCGCTCGAGCCGAGCCGCCGCGTCACCCACCGCACGATCCCGTCCTGGACCTCGGCATGGACCGCGGCCGGTTCCCGGCCGCCCGACTTGAGCACCGCGAACGAATGATCGCCACCCTCGACCGAGACGATGTCGACGGGCGGGGTGACGCCCTCGGCGAAGATCGCCTCGCGCACCTCGTCGGGCCCGCCGAACACATCGCGCGTCCCCTGCACGATCAGCGTCGGGACCCGCAGCCGCCGCAGGTGCGAGACCCGATCGCCGCTCCGGCGGCCGCCGGGCGGGGCGAGCGGATACCCGAGGACCACCACGCCGGCAAGCGGCGGCGCGTCGGCCGGCCACGCCGCTTCGTCGGCAGCCAGGTGCGTGCCGATCCGGCCGCCCATCGACTTGCCGCCGATGAACACGCGCGCGCCGGCCATCCGGCCGCCGGCCGTCGCGCCCACGACCGCGACTCGGAAGGTGGCTTCGAGCACCGGGGCCCGATCCGGGGTTTTGCGACCACGCGCCATGTAAGCGAAATCGAAGGTCACCACCGTGAGGCCGCGCGCGGCGAGCTGTGAGCCGTAGGCGGCCATGAACGTGCTGGATTGCCCGGCGCCGGCGCCGTGCGCGAGCACCAGAAGGGCACCGAGGCGCATGCCGCTCTCAGGGGCATACCGCACCGCGCTGATCGGCTCACCGTCAGTCTCGACCTGAAAGGCCTGCGGGCTCATCGCGATGACCATCCCTGTAGTACCATAACCGGTTACTTTTCCGGCCCATATTTGTCTCTGATTGTCATTCCGTCGGGGAGGTCGCGTGCGTCGTTCGTGGTTCTATTCTGCCTGTCTCGCCCTTGTTTGCACAGTCGCCCTTGGACCGGCCCCGGCGTTTGGGCAATCCCTGCAGCTCGCCCCGGCCCCGGGGGGCGCTGTCGAGCGTCCGACCGCCAGCGCCATGGCCGTGGCGGAAGCCCCTGCGATCGACGGGGACGTGCTTGCGGATTCTGTCTGGCAGCAGGCAACGCCTATTGCCGGGTTCAAGCAGTACCAGCCCGACGAAGGCAAGCCGGTCTCCGAGCGCACCGAGGTGCGGATGATCTTCACCCGCGACACCCTGTTCATCGGAGTCGTGTGCTACGACAGCGATCCGGCGCAGATCATCGTCTCGGACTCGCGGCGCGACAGCTCGCTCGACAACACAGACAGCTTCCGGATGATCTTCGACACCTTCCAAGACGTCCAGAACGGGTTCGTCTTCGGCACCAACCCCGCGGGTGTGGAGTACGACGGACAGGTCACCAATGAAGGTCAGGGCGGCGGCGGTCTGACCGGCAACCAGCAGTCGGGATCGGGGAGCGGATTCAACCTCAACTGGGACGGCGCGTGGGAAGTGCGCACCAAGACCACGGAGCTCGGCTGGATGGCCGAGTTCGCCATCCCGTTCAAGACCCTGCGTTACCCGGCGACCGCGAACCAGGTGTGGGGTGTCAATTTCCAGCGCAACATCCGCCGCAAGAACGAGGAAGCCTACTGGGCCCCCATCCCGCGGCAGTTCAACCTCTATCGGGTGTCGATCGCGGGCACGGTCGGGGGCCTGCAGCCACCGTCGTTCCGCAACTTCAAGCTGATTCCATACGTGCTCGGGGAGGTCAACCAGATCGGCGAAACGCCGGCCGAGACCGATCCCGACGGCGATGCCGGGATCGACGTCAAGTACAACCTGACGCCCAGCCTGACGCTCGACGGCACCTATCGCACCGACTTCGCGCAGGTCGAGGTCGACGACCAGCAGGTGAACCTCGATCGCTTCAATCTCTTCTTTCCGGAAAAACGGCCGTTCTTCCTGGAGAACGCCGGCTTCTTCTCGGTCGGCAATCCCGGCGAGGTCGATCTGTTCTTCAGCCGCCGGATCGGGTTGAACAGCGCCGGCGAAGCCATCCCGATCATCGGCGGCGGCCGGGCGTCGGGGAAGATCGGGCTGTGGAACGTCGGCTTCCTGGACATGCAGACCGAGGACGCCGGCATCACGCCCTCCAACAA
The DNA here is from genome assembly GCA_035538015.1 of Vicinamibacterales bacterium. Taxonomy (GTDB): domain Bacteria; phylum Acidobacteriota; class Vicinamibacteria; order Vicinamibacterales; family UBA2999; genus VFZN01. The sequence continues at coordinate 18,378 of DATLLC010000102.1, read as the reverse complement.
CTTCGGCGTGGTCCGCGTCAGCCGCGAGTTGCCCAATCGCTCGGCCGTTGGCGGCATTTTCGTCAACCGCACCGGTTCGGGCGATCTCGCCCGCGACGACGATTACAACCGCACGTATGCGGTCGACGGCAAGTGGGGGATTGGCCGGAACTCGGTGGTGTCGGGCTTCGTGGCCAAGACCGACACTCCTGGCGCCGAGAGCAAGGACTACGCCTACAACCTCCGCGCGCGCATCCTCTACCCGAAATGGGACCTCGACGTGGGGTACCAGGAGGTGGCTGACCTCTTCAACCCGGAAGTCGGCTTCCTGACCCGGCGCGGCTACCGCAAGCCGGACGTCCGGGTGATGACGCGGTTCCGGCCGAAGGACTTCATGAAGCTCCAGGAGGTCCGGCCGCACGCAACCGTCCGCGGCTTCTGGGGCTTCGATGGCTTCCAGGAAACGGGATACGCCCACCTGGACAACCACTGGCAGTTCAGGGACAGTTCCGAAATGCACACCGGGATGAATCTCACGCGTGAAGGGCTGCGGGTGCCCTTCGAAATCTTCCCGGGCATCTTCGTGCCGCCCGGCACTTACGACAACGCCGAGGCGCAGCTGGTCTACATGACCAACCAGGGCGCGCCGCTCAGTTTCAACTTCATGACCTTCATCGGCGGGTTCTTCTCCGGCGACCGCGTCACGCTCAATCCGACGGTCCGCGTCCGGCCGTCGGAGACCTTCCAGATGGAGGTGGCCTATTCCCGCAACAACGTCAACCTTCCACAGGGCGACTTCGACACCAACCTGCTGCGCACGCGCGTGTCGTACTCGTTCAACACCAGGGTGTTCACGCAGGCGCTGGTCCAGTACAACGACCGTGCCGACCTCTGGTCGATGAACCTGCGCTTTGGCTGGCTGCAGGCCGCCAACACCGGCCTGTTCATCGTCTACAACGACAGCCGCGGGCTCTACGACCTCTACCCCGATCGCCCCGAGCGCACCGACCGCTCGCTGACGATCAAGTTCTCGCACATGTTCGACGTCCTGCAGTGACTGACCACACGATCGCCGCCACGGCCCACGGCCGCTACCTGGTGGATCCAGTGGCGGAGCCTGCCGGCGTCCTCATCGGCTTCCACGGCCAGAGCGAGACCTGCGCGATCGAGCTCGAGCACCTGCGTGAAATCCGCGGCGATCGGCCGTGGACACTTGTGAGCGTGCAGGGGTTGCATCGCTACTACACGCGGCGTGGTGACGTGGTGGCGGCGTGGATGACCCGGGAGGACCGCGAGCTGGCGATTGCCGACAACATCGCGTACGTGCGCGCTGTACTCGACGCGGTGACGGGCTCGTTGGCGACGGGGCTGCCGCGCCTCGTGTGCTGCGGCTTCTCGCAGGGCACCGCGATGGCCTACCGCACCGCCGCGTTCGCCGGTCGCCGCGCTGACGGGCTGATCATTCTCGCCGGCGACGTGCCACCCGACGTCCTGCCCGCGGCTGCCACGCTGCCGCCCGTCCTCATCGGCCGGGGCGCGGCGGAGGAGTGGTACACCGCGGAGAAGGCGGCGCTCGACATCGAGCGCCTGCAAAGCGCAGGGGTGTGCGTGATCGAGCACGTGTTCGACGGTGGTCACGTGCGGCACCCCTCGTTTGCGGCCCGCGCCGGTCGTTTTCTCGACGAAATCTGAAGGCCAGTGCCGGGACGCGGGGCGGGCGCTACGACGCGGGAACGAGCACCTGCAGTCGCTTCGCCAGCGCCATGACCGTCAACGGCGATGACCCCTCCGCCTTGTTGTTGACCAGGACATAGACGCGGCGGCCGCGTGCGAGGGCGCGCCGGGTCACCGACACGACGTCGGCGCGCATGCCCTCGTCGGGCTCGACGATCCGATCGAAGGGCTTGAAGCGGTCGCGCTGATCCTCGTACCACGTGCCTGGCCGCAGCAGGAGGCGGACGATCGCGAACGGGCCGTCCTCGGGGGGAACGATGGCGGCCTGATCGGCGGGACGCGGCATGGCGCTCCAGTAGTTGAAGGTGTGCGCGATGCCGTACCGTCGGAGGATGTCCCGGTAGGCGGGGGTCAGCAGCCGCGTGTCGCGCAGCTCCACGGCGTACTCGAATTCCCTGGGGAGTGCCGCCAGGAAACGGGCCAGTCTCGCCTGGAAGTCGCTCGGCGCGAGCCGCTGCTCTCGTGGAAAGGGAGGAAACTCCAGAACGATCGGTCCGGTGTGCGCTCGAAACGCCGCGGCGCAAGGTGAGAGCAGGTCGCTCACCAGACGATCGACCGAGAGGAAGTCCGGGTTCGGCACCTGTCGTCCTGGTGTCCCAATGGCCACCGCCGTCACCGCGGCGGGGGCCTTGATGCAGCAGCGGAACCCGTCAGGGAGCTGCGCCGCGTACTCCTGCAGGTCGGGGATTGGCATGGGTGCGTAGTAGCTTCGATCCACACCCACGGTCGTGAGCAGCGGATGCCGGGCGTACTCCCGCAGTCCTTCACGGGCGAGCGAGGCCTGGCTGCGCGTGCCCGAGTACACCAGCCCTCGCCAGCCCGGGAAACTCCACGAGCTGGTCCCGAAGTGGAGCCCGGGCGGCAGCCGCGCCGCAAGTCCCCTCGCTTCCTGATGCATTCGCTGCAACGCCTCGGCGTGCGCATCATCGGACCGTGGCGCCGGCGCGCCGTCGAACAGCGTGAGCTGGGAGCTCATGGCCTTATCCTATTGTGGCGTGACCGACATCCTGCACGACCTCGGCTGGGACGCCGGGTGGGCCGCCGCGTTTGCCGCGGCCGACTCGGGCGAACTGGCTCCAGCGCGCGTCATCATCGAGTTCAACCACCTCTATCGGGGCGTGGCGCCCGGCGGCGAGCTGCAGCTGCAGCACGCGGGGCGCTTCAAGCATCGTGCGGTGGAGCGCAGTCAGCTGGCCGCGGTGGGCGACTGGGTGGCCGTGAGACGGGCGGCTGGTGAAGCGACCGGCACGATCGAGGCCGTGCTGCCCCGGCGCAGCCGCTTCTCGCGCAAGGTGGCGGGCGAGCTCACCGAAGAGCAAGTGGTGGCCGCCAACATCGACACGGTGTTCGTGGTCATGGGGCTTGACGGCGACTACAATCCGCGGCGCCTGGAGCGCTACCTCCTGCTCGCCCACGAGAGCGGGGCCTCGCCGGTCGTCTTGCTGAGCAAGGCCGACCTTGCGTCCGATCTGCCCGCGGCCCAGGTCGAAACGGCGGCGATCGCGCAGAGCGCGCCCGTGCATCCGATCAGCGTCGTGACCGGGCAGGGCCTGACCGATGTGCTCGGTCATCTCGGCGCGGGCCAGACCGGGGCCTTGCTGGGTTCCTCCGGCGTGGGCAAGTCCACGTTGATCAATGCCCTGGACAGTGAGGCGCGCCTGCGTACCCAGGAGGTGCGCGCATCGGACTCGCGCGGCCGGCACACCACCCGGCACCGGCAGCTGATCGCGCTGTCGGGTGGCCGCGGGCTTCTCATCGACACCCCGGGCATGCGCGAGTTGCAGCTGTGGGACGCGTCGCAGGCGGGCCGCGAGGCCTTCGACGACATCGAGGCGTTGGCCGAGGAGTGCCATTTCACCGATTGCCGGCATCGGGACGAGCCGCGATGTGCGGTCAAGCGCGCCGTGTCCGAAGGCCGCCTGAAGGAAGAGCGGCTGGCGAGCTTCGTGAAGCTCAACGAGGAGCTGGCGGCGCTGGACGCCAGGAAGGATGCGCGGGCGATCATCGACGAGAAGCGCCGATCCCGCGTGACGGGAAAGGCCCTCAAACAGTTCCAGAAGCAGCGTGGGCGCTGAGGGTCACGAGCGCGGGCGCTCGTCGCTCGCCGGCGCCTTCGGCGGCTCCTGCCGCGCCACGGTAGGTGGGGTGCCGGTGCTCAGCTCGCGGCGCACCTCGTAGGTGACCGCCTGCGCCGCCTTCGTTTCCCATCCCTGCACGCCGCCGGCCCGGTTGCTCTCTCCGATGCGCTGGTAGAGCACGTGGAGCTCCCTTTCGCTGGTCACCTTGGGGTGTTCGATCACCTCCACAACGTGCTGCATCTCATGGGCGAGCGACGCGATCGTGGAGTCAGCCGACAGGTGAGCGCTGATCGAGGCACGCAGGTAGCGGTACTGGCCGGCGTTGCCGACAAAGGTCAGGCGGCCAGCCAGGCCGTCGGCCATGTGGCGATCGATGTCCAGGTAAACGAAGACGTGAGCCGCTTCAATCGTCTCAACGAGCGCACGCAGCCGGCTCGAACGCTCGAGGCCGCTCCGCAGCAGGTTGGTCGTACGCTGATCGGTGGGCCGGATTCTGGGACTACCGTTGCGCCACCACTCGGTCAAGGGCGGGGCCGAAGCCGGTGCCACGGCCGCTAACGAGGGCTGGAACGTGCGGGCCGGCAGCCTGTGCTGGGCCGAAACGGGCAGGGCGAGCAGGGCCACGGCTCCGCAGGTCCACGGGATCAGGAGCGAACGCATCACGAGTCCTCCCGCCCTTCACCATCACGTCCCTCGATCGTTCAGCAGGCGTGCAAACTGGTGATGTAGACGCGAGGTTCGTTGCGCCGGTTCGAACGCGCCTCGAGAAGCCGGAGATGAATGGCGGGACGAGCGCGGCCAGTCCATAATGCCGCCATGCGCACAGCGACATTCGTGTTCATCGTCTCGACGCTGCTGCCCGCATCGTCAGCGGCACAGTCGCCGCAGCAGGCCGTGCTCGAAACCACGGCGGGCACCATCGTCTGGGATCTACTGGCCGACAAGGCGCCAAGCCACGTGGCGCTCTTCATCAAGACCGCGCAGGCCGGGGGCTTCGACGGTACGGCCTTCCACAGGATGGTGCGTTACGGCATCGTGCAAGGCGGCGATCCCGTGACGAGGGACCCGGCGGCACGCGCCAAGTACGGCTCGGGCGGACTCAATCAGCTCAAGACCGAGATCACCGACGAGCGCCTGACCCGCGGTGCCGTCGCGGCGGTTCAGGTGCCCGGCAAGCCGGACAGCGCGGGCACCCAGTTCTTCATGTGCATCAATGCCCAGCCCTCGCTCGACGGCAAGTACACGGTGTTTGCACGGGTGGTCGAGGGCCTCCTGGTCGCGCAGAAGATCTCGGAGACGCCGGTCGACGACCAGGGCCTCGCGACCGAGCGCGTGGTGCTGACCCGGGTCACCATTCGCGACAAGCCGGCTGACACGCCGGAGCCGTTCTCAACCGAACCGGTCGAGGACCTCGCGCGCTACCGCGCGGTGCTCGAGACGTCGCTGGGGGTGATCACGCTGTCATTCACACCTGCCAAGGCACCGGCCCACGTCCGCAACTTCCTGCGCCTGGCGCAGGCTGGGGTGTATGACGGCATGGGATTCCATCGCGTCGTGAAAGGGTTCGTAATTCAATCCGGGCACCTGCCGACCCGCAAGGACCCACTCAACGAGCGGCAGCAGTCCTACATCCGTCCGTTGAAGGCCGAGTTCAACGATCAGATACACGAGCTTGGAACACTGTCGATGGCACGAACCGACGATCCGGACAGCGCCACCTCGTCGTTCTTCCTGGTCACCGCCCGCGCGCAGGCGCTGGACGGCAAGTACACGGTTTTCGGCAAGGTCGAGAGCGGGATCGAGGTCGTACAGAAGATCGAGGCCGTGGCCGTGAACGGCGAAACGCCAGTCGAGCGCGTGGACCTGTTGAAGGTGAGGGTGGAGAAGCGATAGCGGCGGGCGGGAACCGGGAAACGGCAACCGGGAACCGGCAACCGGGAAGCGGCAGTCGGGAACCGGCATGCGGCAACCGGGGAATCGGCAGGCGGCAACCGGCAGCCGGCTACCGCGCAGCTGCGAGGGCCATGACGACGTCGATCTGGAAGCGCACGAAGCGGTGCAGCTCGGCCTCGAGGATCCGCTCCTGGTCGCTATGCGCCCCGAATCCCTTGGGACCGTCTTCGGTGTCCAGGGCCGGGCCGATACCGTAGCAGTTGATGCCCTTCGAGCGAATCTGCGCCATGTCGCTCGCGCCCGTGCTCATCGTCGGGAGCACGTCCGTGCCGTAGTGCGCTTTCACTTGTTGCTCGATGACCGCGAATGCCTCGGTCGTGAGCGACGATGTGCCCGCCGGCCGATACCGATCCCGCGCCCACTTCACCTCGACGTTCGGGTCGTCGATCACCTTGCGCACCGTGTCCAGGAACGCGTTCTGGTCCTCGTCCGGATGGAGGCGCACATCGATCGTCGCCTTGGTTTCGGAGGGAATCACGTTGTAGCGATAGCCCCCGCCGACGATGGTGGGCACGAGCGAGGTGTGCAGCATCGACCAGTGTTGCGGCTCGTTGTCGAGCAGCCAGTCGGCGGCCGGGCCATGGACTTTGGGATCGGGGTTGAGCACGTCGCGGTACCTGGCCGCGAGATCGGGCGGGGACATCGTGGCCAGCTTGCGGAAGTAGGTTCCCGTCGTCTCGTTGACACGGAGCGGCGGCACCCAGGACGCGACCTTGCCGACCGCGGCCGACAGACGCGTGACCGCGTTGTTCTTCGAGGGCACGGACCCGTGCCCGGCCGGGCCGCGGGCGATGATTTCGATCGGCCGAGGTTCCTTCTCGGTGGTGCCGACGTTGGCTCGGCTGATCTTGCCGCCCGTGCGGACGACGCCGCCACCTTCGGCCAGGCAGAACTCGGCGTTGATGGCATCCAGATGGTTGTCGATCATGAACTGCGCGCCGACCTCGGGCGCACCTTCCTCGCCGGATTCGGCCAGGAAGATGACATCGCGATCGAGCGCGGTACTAGCGCGCTTGAGCCTCAACATCAGCATCAGGGTGGCGACCAGGTTGTCCTTGTCGTCGACCGTGCCGCGACCGTAGATATAGCCGCCGTCGCGATCGGCGCCGAATGGCGGATGGGTCCACTTCTTTGGATCGACTGTGACGACGTCGGTGTGTCCAAGTACCAGGAGCGGCCGCTTCTTCCCGTTGCCCTTGAGTCGCGCGACGAGGTTCGGCCGTTGTGGGTCCTTCGCGAAGACCTGGAACGGGATGCCCTCTTTCTGAAGGACCTGCTCGAGATACTTGATGGCTCGTACCTCGTTGCCGGGCGGGCTGCTGGTATCGAGTTGCACGAGGGCCTGGAAGTGCGACAGGGTTTCGGCCTCGAACGCCGCGTCGGGCTTGGACTGCGCCGCCAGGCCTGGAGCCAGCGAAGCGAGCGAAGTGATGATGAGGAGCAGTCGCGTGCGCATCTGCGGGAAGTATCACACAGGTGCGGACGGGTGCGGACGGGTGCGGACGGGTGCGGACGGGTGCGGGCGGGTGCTGACGGGTGCTGACGGGTGCGAACGGGTGCGACCGGTGCGGCGGGCGCGATCGGTCAGTCGAACGGGAGCGTGGCGCCTGCGTTCTCGTCGCGGATCGTGGCCGGCTGGGGCGATTCCGAGAAGCCGTGCACGCTCACACCGAGCAGGCGCACCGGGCGATGGCCGGCGTCGGTGCGCTCGATCAGCGCCAATGCCCGCGCCGCGATCTCGTCGGCACTGCGGGTCGCCGTCCGGGTGCTCTGACTTCGTGTGATCGTCGTGAAATCGTTGTAGCGCATCTTCAGCACCACGGTTCGAGCGAAGAGTTGCTTGCGCTCGAGCCACGTTGCTGCGTCGCGGGCCATCTCGTCCACCTCCCGGCGGACATCGGCCATCTGCGTCAGGTCCTCGGCGTAGGTGCATTCGGATCCGGACGACTTGGACGGCCGGTTGGGCTCGACAGACCGATCGTCGTTGCCGTGGGCGAGCGCCAGCAGCCAGTCGGCCAGGCTGCCGACCAACTCATGCAAGTCGTCCACGGATCGGGATCGCACGTCTGCCAGGGTGCTCAGCCCGTGTTCGCGGAGCCGGGCGGCGGTCTTGGGACCGACGCCCCACAGCGCATCCACTGGCAGATCGCGGATGAACGACTCGACGCGCTCTGGTGCAATCACGGTCAGCCCGTCGGGTTTCTTCCAGCCGGACGCGACTTTCGCCAGGAACTTGTTGGGCGCCACACCAGCGGAGGCGGTCAGACCGGTAGTGTTGCGAATCTCGGCTTTGATCCGACGCGCCACCGTCACCGCCAGCGGCTCGCCCCATGCGTTCTCGGTCACGTCGAGGTAGGCCTCGTCGAGGGAGAGCGGCTCGACCAGCGGCGTCACCGAACGGTAGATGCCGAAGACCTGTTGCGACACCTTGTGGTACTTCGCGAAGTCGGGACGCACGATGATGAGTCCGGGGCAGAGCCGGACGGCGCGGGACATCGGAATGGCGGAGCGGACGCCGAAGCGCCGCGCCTCGTAGCTGGCCGCGGCGACCACGCCCCGACCCTGGGGGTCGCCGCCCACCGCGACGGGCTGACCGCGCAGGGCCGGATTGTCGCGCTGTTCGACGGATGCGTAGAACGCGTCCATGTCGATGTGAAGGATCTTCCGCATCCCGCGTGACGCCATTTTCGTGTTGCGACGCGCCTGCTATCGCCCGGCTGCCGGTTCCCGACTGCCGACCCCCGGCTCCCGGTTGCCGACTGCCGGTTCCCGACTGCCGGCTCCCGGTTGCCGATTCCCGACTGCCGGCTCCCGGCCCCAATCTACCCAGTGCTGCCAAACCCGCCGCGTGTCGGCGTCGTCATCTCCTCCACCTCTTCCCACTCAATCGCCGGAGTTGGCAGGACGATGCCCTGGGCGATGCGGTCGCCGCGGCGGACCAGGACGGTGGCGTCGGTGATGTTGAGCACCTGCACCTTCACCTCGTCGCCGGGACCGCAGTAGTCCGCGTCGATGACGCCGACGCCGTTCGCCACGATCAGGCCGCGCTTCAGTGGCGTGCTGCTGCGCGCGAAGATTCCGAGAAAGTAGCCATTCGGCACGGCAATCACCAGGCCCGTCCCTATGAGCCTGATCTGGCGCGGCGGAACCTCCACATCGCCAGCCGCAGCGAGATCGAACCCCGCCGCGCCGCCAGTGGCGGCCGTGGGCACGGCAACGGTCGGGTCCAGACGCTTGAGACGAAGGAGCATGGGAAGATAGTACAGGACAGGCGCCGGCTGGCGCGCACGGGTGCGTGCAGGTGCGGATCGAGGGATTGAGGAATTGATGATGATGCGAATGCTGAGGGCAAGTGTGCTGGCCGTGATCGTGACGCTTGCGGCCGGGCACTCCGGGCTGGCGGCGTTCAGCTGGCAGGCTGCGCCGCAGGCGCAGGCCCCGACGGCCGCCGCCGACGTGGCGCTCGACCGGCCGCTGCCCGTCGATCCGGCCGTGCGCGCGGGCACGCTGGCCAACGGGCTACGGTTCTTCATCCGGAGGAACGGGCGGCCGGCGCAGCGGGTATCGCTGCGGCTTGCAGTGGATGCGGGTTCGTTACAGGAGGAGCCCGACCAGCGCGGGCTCGCACACTTCCTCGAGCACATGGCGTTCAACGGGACCGAGAACTTCAAACCGGGCGAGCTCGTCGCGTTCCTCGAGTCGATCGGGGCCCGGTTCGGACCGCACGTGAACGCTTCAACGAGCTTCGACGAGACGATCTACATGCTCGACGTGCCTACTGACCGCGACGGCTACGTGGACAAGGGCCTGCTCGCGCTGCGTGACTTCGCTACTGGCATCGAGCTGCTGCCGGCGGAGGTGGACAAGGAACGCGGCGTGGTCCTCGAGGAGTGGCGGGGCCGCCTCGGGGCGAGCTCGCGTATCACCGACAAGCAACTGCCCGTCCTGTTGCAGGGATCGCGGTATGCGGAGCGTCTGCCCATCGGCACGCCCGAGGTGATCAACGGCGCGCCGCGCGAGCGCCTGCTGGCCTTCTACAAGAAGTGGTATCGCCCGGACCAGATGGCCATCATTGTCGTCGGCGATCTCGATCCCGCCGCGGCCGAAAGGATCGTGCGGGCGAGGTTTGAGGGCATTCCCAGGCCCGCCGAGCCGGTGGGGTCGGTGGACAGAACGATTCCACCGCACAAGGAGACGCTCTACAGCCTCGCGACCGATCCGGAGGCACAGGGCTGGAGCGTGACGCTCAGTTTCAAGAGCCGGGCGGCCGAGCAGAAGACCGTGGGCGACTACCGCGCCGCGCTGGTGCGACAGCTGGTGGGGGAGATGCTGAACCCACGCCTCCGTGAGATCGCGCGGCGGCCCAACGCGCCGTTCATCGGCGCGGAGGCGAGTGTGGATACCTTCGGTCGATCGCTGCAGCTGTTCGAGATCGGCGCGGCCGTACCCGAGAATGGCCTCGGCCCTGGCCTCGAGGCCGTGATGCTCGAAGCTCGCCGTGCCCAGCAGTTCGGGTTTTCTGCGGAGGAGCTCGATCGCGGCCGCCGTGCCCTGCTGGCCGGCTACGAGCGGGCGTACAACGAGCGCGGGACCACCGAGAGTCCGAGCTACGCAGGCGAATACGTCCGTCATTTTCTCGAAGGCGAGCCGATCCCCGGGATCGAGCTCGAGTACCGTATCGCCGCCGCGCATTTGCCGACCGTGACGGTGGAAGAAGCGACGAAGGTCGCCCGTGCCTTCATCACCGACGACAACCGCGTGGTGCTGGCGGTCGCTCCGGACAAGGGGGGCGCGCCGCCGTCATTGGACAGCCTGCGAACGGCCCTCGCGCGCGCGAATGCGGCCAGCGTGGAACCCTGGACCGACGCCACCGCCGGCCGCACCCTCGTGGACAAGCCACCCTCGGGCGGCACGGTGGCGGCGACGCGGACGATCGCGGAGCTGGGCGCGACGGTCGTGACGCTGTCCAACGGCGTCGAGGTGTGGATGAAGCCGACTGACTTCAAGAACGATCAGGTGCTGTTCGGCGCCTACGCAGTCGGTGGCAGCTCGCTCGCCCCTGAAGCGGACTTCCAGGGCGCGGAGATGGTGTCCTCGCTCGTTGGCGTCGGGGGCCTCGGCGGCTTCAGTCCGGTCGATCTCAGCAGGATGCTGGCGGGAAAGATCGCCAGCGCGACGCCGAGCATCAACACGTATACGCAGGAGATCAGCGGGTCGGCCACACCCCGAGACATCGAGACGGCGCTGCAGCTGAACTACCTCGCCTTCACCGCCCCGAACTTCACCGCCGAGACACTGGACCTGCTGAAGCGACGGCTTGGGGCGATGCTCGACAACCAGGCGCAGAACCCCAAGGCCGTCTTCGGAGAGAAGGTCAACCTCGTCAATTCGTCCAACCACTACTCCGCGCGGATGATCACCTCGGCCGACCTGCCGAGCCTGAGGCTCGATGCGATGCAGCGGTTCTACCAGGCTCGGTTCGGCAACGCGGCCGACTACACGTTCTTCTTCGTCGGCGCCTTCAAGGTACCCGAGCTGACACCGCTCGTCGAGCGCTGGATCGGTGGCCTGCCCTCGTCGGGCCGCAAGACCGCGGCCGTCCGCGACATGGGCGTGCGCTTTCCGGCGACGGTGGTGCGGGAGGGCGTGATCAAGGGGAAGGACCCCGCGTCACAGACGGTCATCTCCTTTTTCGCGGACGCCGGCAAGGACGAATTCGAGATGCACCGGCTGCGGGCGGCTGGTAACGTGCTCAGCATTCGCCTGCGAGAGATTCTGCGAGAAGAGCTTGGCGGCACCTACGGCATCTCAGTGGGTTACGACACGAGCCTCCCCCTGCCCGGCTACGGCGCGGTCGTAGTCCAGTACGGCAGCGCCCCGCAGACCGTGGAGACCCTGACCAAGGCGGTGTTCGCCGAAGTGGAGCGCCTGAAGGCGCAAGGCCCATCGGCCGAGGATGTGGCAAAGGTGAAGGAGATGGAGAAGCGGGACCTCGAGACGAATGCGCGGCAGAACCAGTACTGGCTGGGCTCGCTCCAGACCGTGCACATGTACGGCTGGGATCCGACCGGCATCCTGCGCCGGCCGCAGCGCGCCGACACGCTGACCCCGGAGATCCTGCACGGCATCTTCAAGAAGTACTTTTCGATCGACCGTTACACCGTGGTCACGCTGAAACCCGAAGCCTAGCAAAGAGACCACGAAGACCGGTCTTCGCGTTCTTCGTGTCTTCTCTGTGTCTTTGTTAGACTAGGAAGTTCTGATGGCGCAGCAATACGTCTACGTGATGAAGGGGCTTGGGAAGACCTATCCTCCCGACCACACCGTTCTCCGCGACATCTGGCTGTCGTTTCTGCCGGGCGCCAAGATCGGCGTGCTGGGCCTGAATGGCGCGGGCAAGTCCACGCTGCTGAAGATCATGGCTGGCACCGAGACCAACTTCGTCGGCGAGGCCTTCGCCGGTGAGGGTGTGAGTGTCGGCTACCTGTCGCAGGAACCGCAGCTCAACCCCGCCAAGGACGTCAAAGGCAACGTCGAAGAAGGCGTGGCGGCGCTCAAGGCCGTTCTCGATCGCTACGATGCTGTCAACGCGAAGCTCGGCGAGGAGCTGTCTCCCGAGGACATGGAGAAGGTGCTCGACGAGCAGGCGAAACTGCAGGATCGGATTGATGCGGCCGATGCCTGGGACCTCGACTCCCGTCTCGATCTGGCCATGGACGCCCTGCGTTGCCCGCCTGGAGACACCGACGTCAGTACCCTCTCCGGCGGCGAGCGCCGTCGTGTCGCCCTGTGCCGGCTGCTGCTCCAGGGCCCGGACCTGCTGCTGCTGGACGAGCCCACGAACCACCTCGACGCGGAGTCGGTCGCCTGGCTCGAGCGCTTCCTCAAGGACTACGCCGGCACGGTCGTCGCGGTGACGCACGACCGCTACTTCCTTGACAACGTCGCGGGCTGGATTCTCGAGCTCGATCGGGGCAGCGGGATTCCTTACGAAGGCAACTACTCGGGCTGGCTGGAGCAGAAGCACGCCCGCCTGGCGCAGGAAGAGAAGGCCGAGACCCGGCGGCAGCGGACGCTGCAGCGCGAGCTCGACTGGATCCGCATGTCGCCGCGCGCGCGCCAGGCCAAGGGCAAGGCCCGCCTCAACGCCTACGAGCAACTCCTCAGCGAGGACACGGCCCAGCGGATCGAGTCGGTCGAGATCTATATCCCGCCTGGGCCCCGGCTCGGCGACCTCGTCATCGAGGCCCGCAATCTTCGCAAGGCCTATGGCGAGACGGTACTCTTCGACGACCTGTCCTTCACCCTTCCGCGCGCCGGCATCGTCGGCGTGATCGGCCCGAACGGCGCCGGCAAGACCACCCTGTTCCGCATGATTACCGGGCTGGAGAAGAGCGATGGCGGCACCCTGAAGCTCGGGGAGACGGTTCAGCTGGGCCACGTGGACCAGAGCCGGGACTCGCTGAACGCCGACAAGACGGTGTGGGACGAGATCAGCGATGGGCAGGACGAGCTCACCCTGGGGAAGAAGGCGGTGGCGTCCCGTGCGTACGTCTCGTGGTTCAACTTCAAGGGCGCGCAGCAGCAGCGCAAGGTGGGCACCCTCTCAGGCGGTGAACGGAACCGGGTGCAACTCGCCAAGCTCCTGCGGCGCGGCTCCAACCTGCTGCTCCTGGACGAGCCGACCAACGACCTGGACGTGGACACCTTGCGGGCGCTCGAGGAGGCGCTGCTCAACTACGCCGGATGCGTGGTCGTCATCAGCCACGACCGGTGGTTCCTGGACCGCATCGCGACGCACATGCTGGCCTTCGAGGGCGATAGCGACGTGGTGTGGTTCGAGGGCAACTACCAGGATTACGAGGCGGATCGGAAGCGGCGGCTCGGCGCCGCCGCAGACCAGCCTCACCGGATCAAGTACAGGAAGATGACACGGTCATAGGGGTCCCGGCGGTCTCTCAGAACCGCGAACCTCAGAACCCCAGAACCTCTGAACCCAGCACCCCGAACCCAGCACTCCAGAACTCAGAACCTCAGAACCCCAGAACCCAGCACCCCAGATTCCACAGGACCCCGGAGGCTCCCAATGACCGCAGATCAGGCCAAGGCCATCGCCGAATCGCTCGGACAGCAGATCCAGCAGGAGTGGATGACCACCGTCAAGGTGGTCGAGGCCATTCCCGAGGACCGCAAGCAGTGGAAGCCGGCACCCGACAGCCGCTCGGCCTGGGACCTGGCCGTGCACCTCTGTCTGTCCGACGCCTGGTTCCTCAACGGCGTCCTCACCCGCGACTTCGCTCCGGGATCGCAGGACGCGCCGGCGCCCACAGTGAAGGGTCTCGTCGAGTGGTACAAGCAGCAGATGCCGAAGCTGCTCGAGCAGGTGCTGGCGATGGATGCGGCCAATCTGGCCGGCATCGTGGACTTCTTCGGGATGAAGATGCCCAACGCCCAATTCCTCGTGTGGCAGGTGGCGCACAACGCGCACCATCGAGGCCAGCTCTCCACCTATCTGCGCCCTATGGGCGCCAAGGTCCCGAGCATCTACGGCGGCAGCTTCGACGAGCCCTGGCAGGGCTAGCGAGCGGACGACGACGGGACGATCCCGAGACTTCGGTCACGGGATCGCCCTGCCGCATCCGGGAAGAACATGGCTCACGAGGGCTGGGCGCCCGCGGATCTCATTGGGCGTGCGCGACCAAGTGCTTGCCCTCGTTGCCATTCCCGAGCGTCGCGGCGGGTATGCGTTTGCAGCCTCGCCGTGCTCGTCTGGTCCGCGCTCAGCATCGCGTGCGCCGCGCCGCCCCCCGATCTGGTTCTGTTGAACGGCCGCGTCTTCACGGCCGATCCGGACAGGCCCTGGGCGGAGGCGCTGGCCATCCGGGGCGGCCGGATCACAGGGGTCGGCAGCACTGCAGAAGTGAGCGCGCTTGCTGGTGCGAGCACTGTCCGGCGAGATCTGGCGGGCCGTACCGTGCTTCCGGGGTTGAACGACGCGCACGTCACCGACCCAGCGCTGCCGGCGCAGGATCTTCGCGGCTTCTTCCAGGCCGCCCTGGCCTCGGGTGTCACGTCGATGCAGTGGTTCGTCGGCGAGCGGACGGTCCGCGAGGCGGGGGACGCGCTGGTCCAGGCCTCCACAGAGGTGCGGGTGCGTATGCTGCGAATGCCTCGAGCCGGTCCCGACGGCACGACCATCGACAGCCGCCCCCATCTCCCGCCGCAACCCACCGCAAGGGTCGACATCCGCGGCATGGGATTCGGCCTGGGTGAGGCCGACGGCGACCGCCTGAAGCAGGCCGTGGGCTGGGCCTACGGCACCGAGGATCTGCTCGCCATCGAGCCGGGGAGCGACCGCGTGCTGGAGGATTACGTCACGGCCGTCGAGCGGACCGGAGTCCCCGAGATCTGGGCGATGAAGCGGCCGCGCGTCGAACGCGCCGGCGATGGCGCCGCTCGGCTCGCGCCCCGCCTCCGGGCCCAGGGCATGGTCGTGGTGCAGCGTCCTGACGGCGCGCTTCCCTTGCGGTCGCTGGCGCACGAGGGGGTCCACCTGGCGCTCGGCTCCGGCCGGGGCACGCAGCCCTTCGAGCTCCTGGTCTGGGCCACCACTCGAGGCGCCGAAGCGTTGACGATGGAGGAGGCGGTTGTCGCGTTCACGCGCGGTGCGGCGTACGCGGAGCAGATGGACCGCGACAAGGGCCACCTGACCGTCGGTGCGTTGGCCGACGTCATGGTGCCCTCGGTTGACCCCTTCACGGCGCCGCCCGATCAACTCGCCCGTGCGCGCAGCACACTGACTATCATCGGGGGGCACATCGTCCACGATGTTCCCTGACCTCCGTGCCTTTCTCGACCAGTTGCGGCGCGACCGCGATCTCGTGCAAATCGAGGCGCCTGTCGATGCCAACCTCGAAGCGGCCGAAATTCACCGGCGGGTGATTGCGGCCGGCGGGCCGGCGCTGTTGTTCACGAACGTGCGGGGCAAGGCTTTCCCTCTGGTCACGAACCTCTTCGGCAGCGCGCGGCGCGCCGAGCTGGCCTTCGGTCCGCGGCCGCTTCGGCTGATCAACGACCTGGTACACATGGCCGAAACGCTGCTGCCCCCGACGCCGGGGAAGTTGTGGGGCGCGCGCGGGTTGGCGGCGCAGCTGCTCAAGGTCGGCACCAGACGGCAGCGCGCGGGCGCCGTTACCGAGGTCGTCACGCTCGATCTCGGGTTCGAGCGGTTGCCCGTGCTCACGTGCTGGCCCGACGATGGCGGGCCGTTTGTCACCCTGCCGCTCGTCTACACGACGCATCCGGAGGGCAAGGGGTCGAATCTCGCGATGTACCGCCTCCACGTGCACGATGCGCGCACCACCGGGATGCACTGGCAGATTGGAAAGGGGGGCGGGTTCCACTACCAGGTCGCCGAGGCTCGCGGCGAGGCGTTGCCCGTGACGGTGTTCCTGGGAGGGCCGCCGGCCCTGATCCTGGCCGCGATTGCCCCGCTCCCCGAGAACGTGCCGGAGATGATGCTGGCGTCCGTGATCGCGGGCCAGCGGCTGCCGCAAGTGCCAGGACCGAACGGCCACCCTCATCCGCTCGTGGCGACGGCCGAGTTCGCGCTGATGGGCGACGTGCCGCCGCGGGTCCGTCGACCCGAAGGCCCGTTCGGCGATCACTACGGCTACTACTCCCTGCGGCACGACTATCCGGAGTTCAGGATCAGGCAAATCGCTCACCGCCACGACGCCATCTATCCCGCGACCGTCGTAGGCAAGCCGCGTCAGGAGGACTTCTACATCGGCGATCTCCTGCAGAACCTGCTGTCACCGCTCTTCCCCCTGGTGATGCCGGCGGTGGAGCGGTTGTGGTCCTACGGCGAGACCGGCTATCACTCGCTCGCCGCGGCGGTGGTGAAGCAGCGCTACAAGCGCGAGGCGATGGCGAGCGCTTTCCGCATCCTCGGTGAAGGGCAGCTCTCCCTGACGAAGTTCCTGTTCCTGACCGATCGGGCAGTGAATCTGGCGGACTTTCGTGCCACGCTGGAGCACGTGCTGGCCCGCACGGACCCGCGCGCGGATCTCTACGTGTTTTCGAATCTGTCGATGGATACGCTCGACTACACCGGACCGGCCGTCAACGAGGGTTCCAAGGGCGTGTGGCTTGGACTGGGGGACCCCGTGCGCGAGCTGCCGCGCGTCTATGCGCCCGCGCAGCCGCCGCCGGCCGACGTCGCCGATGTACGGGTCTTCTGTGGCGGGTGCCTGGTCGTGCAGGGGCTGCCATATTCGGGGGATGCTCGGGCGGCGGCACGCCTGGCGGCCCATCCCGCCTTTGCCGGCTGGCCCCTGGTCGTCCTCAGCGACGACGCGGCGCGTGCCACGCGCAGCGAGATGAACTTCCTGTGGACCACCTTCACCCGATTCGAGCCGGCCGCCGACATCCACGCGGCCGGCAGCGAGGTGCGGCGACACCACGTGAGCTACGAGCCCCCGGTGGTCATCGACGCTCGCATGAAGCCATGGTATCCGGCCGAGTTGTCGTGCCGGCCAGACATCGCCGCCCAGGTGACGGCACGCTGGAAGGAGTACTTTCCCAGCGATCGTGTGGAGATGGGGGACGCCGAACGCGGCCACCTGGATTAGCCCCACAATTCACTTCAGTTGACGATGCCATCAGCCCAGATCCCCCGGGACCTCAAGACCCCAAGACCTCAGGACCCAAGACCCAAGACCCCAATGAGATAATGATCCCGTGAGCGATACGACAACCAACGGGATCCGGGTCCAGGTGAAATCGCAGTTCTTGCCGGATAGGAGCTCGCCGCAGGACGATCAGTACGTGTTTGCCTATCACATCAAGATCTCGAACATCGGCAGCGCTGTGGCACAGATCATCAGCCGACACTGGATCATCACCACGGCCGACGGCGACACCGAAGAGGTCCAGGGCCCGGGCGTGGTCGGCGAGCAGCCCGTGCTCCGGCCCGGCGAACAGTACGAGTACACCAGCTTTTGTCCACTCAAGACCAATGTGGGAACCATGCACGGCAGCTACACGATGGCCACGCCGGCCGGCGAGGTCTTCCAGGCGCGCATTGCGCCGTTCACTCTCGCCGTTCCCTTCGCGCTGAACTAGCCATGGCTCTGATGCGTTCAGGCGCACCCCGCATGGCCCGTGCCGAGAAGTCAGGCGCCGGCCGCAGTCTCCCCGCCAGCGCGGCGACCTCCACGAAGAAGCCGTTCAACAAGAGCGCCGCCTGGCGGGAAGCCCGCCAACTGCTGTACGCCCACCGGCGCCGTCTGCTGATCGGGCTGGCGCTGATGCTGGTCTCGCGCCTGGCCGGCGTGGTCCTCCCTGCGCTCTCGAAGGTGGTGATCGACGAGGTCATCGGCAAGTCGCGGGGGGAGTTGCTGATGCCGATCGCATTGGCGACTGGCGCCGCCACGGTGGTGCAGGCGATCACCAGCTTTGCGCTGTCGCAGTTGCTGGGGGTTGCGGCCCAGCGGGCGATTACCGACATGCGGATCCGGGTGCAGGCGAAGATCATGCGCCTGCCTGTCCGCTACTTCGACTCGACCCAGACCGGCATCCTGCTGTCGCGGATCATGACCGACGCCGAAGGCATCCGCAATCTGGTCGGCAC
>DATLLC010000101.1:0-2151 GCA_035538015.1 Vicinamibacterales bacterium | reverse complement strand
CCTGGCGGGCGTGATCGCGTTCTCGGTCAACCAGCGATCGCAGGAGTTCGGCGTACGCATGGCGCTCGGCGCGTCGCGCGCGTCGGTGCTGCAGCTCGTCCTCGGCCAGGGACTTCGCCTCGTGCTGCTCGGCCTCGGGCTGGGCGTAGTCGCCGCCATCGCGCTCGCGAACACCGTCCGCACGCTGCTGTTCGACACCCAGCCAACCGACATCCCAACTTTCCTTGGTGTCGCCGCAGTGCTGGCGATCGTGGCCCTGGTGGCGTGCCTGCTTCCGGCCCGTCGAGCGTCAGCCGTTGATCCACTGGTGGTGTTGAGGGGCAACTGATCGTCGACGTGTCTATGGAGGATTCGGAGGCAACGGATTCGACACGAAGATGAGATGAAGCGGCTGGCTGTCCTCGAGTGGTAGCGTGAGCTCCACAATGGGATAACGCGCTCAAGGCGCAAAGGAGCAGCCAGCCATGGAGTATGGTGCCATCGATCTTCACCTGAAGGCCAGCCTGATTCGGATCGTGGATGCGGAGGGAGTGGTGCTCGTGGACCGCACTGTGGCGACGACGCGCGCGGCGTTGACCCAGGTATTCGCGGGGCGGGCGCCGCTGCGGGTGCTGGTCGAGAGTGGGACGGAGAGCGAGTGGGTGGCGCAAACGGTGGAGGGGTGCGGGCACGGGGTGATCGTGGCGGATCCGAATTACGCGCTGATGTATGGGCAGCGGGCGCGGCGGATCAAGACGGACAAACGGGATGTGGCGGCGCTGGCCGAGGCGTGTCGACTGGGCATCTACCGTGCGGCGCACCGCGTGTCGGCGGCGCAACGCGAGGCCCGGCGGGTGGTCCGGATTCGGGAGCAATTGGTGCGGATGCGGACGCAGACGATCAATCAACTGCGGGCGCAGCTCCGGCAGGAAGGGATCCGGTTGGGGCCGGGATCGGCCGAGACGGTGGTGCCGCGCCTCGATGCACTGGCGCTGCCCGCCGCGCTGCGGGCGGGCCTGGCGCCGCTGCGCGCGGTGCTGGCCAGCCTGGCGCCGGTGATTGCGGCGGCGACGGCGGACGTGGGGGCGCGCGCCAGCGCCGACCCGGTGGTGCGCCGGCTCCTGACGGTCCCGGGCATCGGGCCGATTACGGCGGTGACGTACCGCGCCGCGCTGGACAGCTGGGAGCGCTTTCGAGATGCGAGCGCCGCGACGGCGTTTCTCGGCCTCGTGCCGCGCGAAGACAGTTCCGGCACGCGGCACCGGAAAGGGGCGATCACGAAAGCCGGTCCCGGACCGGTGCGGGCGGTGCTGGTCCAGGCGGCGTGGGTCGTGTGGCGCCAACGCCAGGGGCGTGCCGCGTTACACGCGTGGGTCGAGCGCCTTGCGGCGCGGCGCGGTCGCCGCATCGCAGTCGTCGCGCTCGCGCGGCGCCTGGCGCGCATTCTCTTCGCGATCTGGCGCGATGAGACGGCGTATCAGGCGGTCCCCATCGTCGCCGCGGCGTAAGGGCCCCGCCCAGAGGCGCAGCCACCAGATGGCGTGATGAGCACGGTTCGTTCCTTGGCCGCTCGACGGTCGTCACGAAGATGGTGCCTCACGCCACGCTTCTTGTCATGTGCCGGCGACCCGATCGCCACGCAGAGCACGCATAGAAGGGTGACGGAGCTCGCCGCATCGGCGGCATGGTTGGCTGCATTCGGTACGGTGGTACGGCAATGAGAGAAGAAACAGGACGTGTGATCGATCAACAAGCTTGACAGGAGCAGCCGCTTCATAGAAGGCACGAAGACGAACGAAGACGCACGGAGCGCACTCCCCGATGACATTAGGCTGCATGGAGTGCCTCTGACACGGCGCAATCACCGACCGGCAGGTGGTATCTCGAGGTCAGTCTTGGCCATCGAATTGACGACCCGCTGGAGGCCGTCTTTCAGCACCGGGACGTTGAAGTTGATGAGCAAGCCGACGGGGCACTCGGTCAACCTCAAATAGGTGAGCATCTGTGCTTCATGCACTGGTGCCAGTGCGTCGACGGACTTGAGTTCGACAACGACTCGACCGTCCACCAGCATGTCGAGGTAGTAGGCCACGTCGAGCCTGACGCCCTTGTAGACGAGCGGGACAGGTTTCTTCAACTCGATGGTGTGTCCACGCTCGCGCAGTTCGAGCG
>DATLLC010000100.1:0-12032 GCA_035538015.1 Vicinamibacterales bacterium | reverse complement strand
GCGCTAGCGAGTCGCGGCTGCAGAACATCGGCCGACCACGCCGGCTGAAAGACGCTGACCAACCGGCCGGCGATCGTGTCGGTCCGTTCACGCTCCCAGGTCTCGGGCTCCCCCTCGCCGCTGGTGCCATTCCATCGATCGAACCGGACCCGTGCCACGTCACCTGCCACGACGAAGTCACTGAGACGGACGCCCTGACCATCACGCGGAAATACGAGCGGCGGCTCCTGATGGAACGACAACGCCTCTCCGGAGGACAGCGCCAGGGTCCGCCACCTGCCGTTGGAGCCCGGTGATTCCATTCTGTCCAGGGTGCCCGGACGAGGCTCCGGGATTGGCGGCACTTCACGAGGAGGCCCTTGCAACTGCGCACCTGTTGAGAGCAGCACGGCCCACACCACCAGCGCCGGCAGGACACGGGTCCACCGAGTGGGCGTTGCCATATCCGGCAGGACGGACGCACCGCCGGATTTCCCGGCGGCACGCCACGACCAGCGTCGGCGACAGAGCTTGCGGATCATGTGCCGAACTGCATCGTGCACATTGCTGCACGTCCTTGCTCGTGATGGCTCACGGCGCGAGAACCAACGCCGCTCGCTGCGCGACGATACCGTGCACCGCCGCGGCCGGATGAAGCCCGTCCCAGTAGAGGAACTCATCCGTATTCTGGGCACGAGAGCGTCTCTTCCTGCGGGGTAATGCACGCGTGGCGGATGGCCGGTGTCTACTCGGCCCGCAGCGTCACGACCGGATCGACGCGGGTGGCACGGTAGGCGGGGATGAGGGTGGCCAGCGTCCCGACCAACGTCACGAGCAGGGTGACGGACACGAACGTGCTGGGATCGTGGGGGCTCACGCCGAAGAGCAGCGCCGCCATGACCCGGACCAGGGCCGCGGCCAGCCCGAGGCCTAGCAGCACGCCGGCCAGCGTCGGTTTGAGCCCGTCGAGCACCACCAGGCGGAGCACCCCCGCCGACGGCGCGCCGAGGGCCATGCGGATGCCAATCTCACGCACCCGCTGGCGCACGGTATAAGCCAGGACGCTGTAGATGCCGACCGAGGCCAGCACCAGGGCGAGGATGGCGAACGCCCCCAGCAGCCACATCGCCGTCGGACGCTGGCCGAGCGACTCCTCCACCACCCGCTGCATCGGCTGGATTTCGAGGACCGGCTGCTCGGGATCGAGCGTGCGCACGACGCCGACGATCGACTGGGCCAGCCGTTCGGGCGGCACGGTCGTGCGCACCATGAGCGAGGTGCCGTTGAAGGCGAATTGTGACGCAGGGGCGTAGATCGCGGTCTCCGAATCGGACACACCAGCGTCGAGCGCGCTGGTCTTCACCTCGGCCACGATCCCGACGACCTCACGGGGCGCCGGCGACATCATCGTCAACGTGACGTGTTTGCCGATCGGATCCTGTCCTGGCCAGAAGCGCGCCGCGGTGCGTTCGCTGAGGATGACGACGCCGGGCCGGCCGAGTGTGTCGCGCTCGGTGAAGTCGCGGCCGGCGAGAATGCGAATGCGCGCGGTACCAAAATAGCCGGGAGATGCCAGCCGCAGGGCCACTACTGGCAACTCCGACGCCTGCATCGGGGGCGCGCCCTCGGGCGCGACGTACTGCGATGAGCCGCCCTGCAGCGGCAGCGAGTCCACCCAGGCGGCCGATTCGACACCAGGCAACGCTCTGATGCCCTGCAGCGCGCGATCGAAGAATTGGTTCCGCTGCTCGGGCGTGGCGTACTTCTGCTCCGGGATGCCAATCGAGGCCGTGAGCACGCTGCGTGCATCGAACCCCGGATCGACCGCGCGCAGGCCATTCAGGCTCCGCATCAGCAATCCGGCGCCGATGAGCAGCATCAGCGCCAGCGCAACTTCGGACACCACCAGCAGGCTGCGGACGCGACCGTCGCCCGCCGAAGAGCTGCCTCGACTGGTGCCCTGCTTGAGCACTTCGTTGGCGTCGCGGCCCGTGAGCTGCCACGCTGGCGCGAAGGCCGCGGCCAGTCCCGTGACGAGCGACAGAACGGCCGTGAACGCCAGCACGCGGCCATCCACGGCCACCTCCTGGGCGCGTGGCAGTGCCTCGCCGAAGGTCGCCATCAGCGCGTCGACGCCATAGAAGGCCGCGAGGAACCCGGCCACGCCGCCGCCGATCCCGAGCAGCACACCCTCGGCCAGGAGCTGCTGCACGACACGGGCCCGACTCGCACCGAGTGCCCCGCGCAGCGCAATCTCCTTGGCGCGCCCGTGGGTGCGGACCAGCATCAGATTGGCGAGGTTCGCGCAGGCGATGAGCAGCACGAGCGCGACCGCACCTAACAGGAGGAGGAGCGCCGGCCTGGCTTCCCCGACCAGATCATCCTGGAGCGGCACGACGAGCGCGCCCCAATCCTTGTTGTCGGCCGGGTACTGCGCGGCCAGTCGCAGCGAAATCGTGTCCAGATCGGTCTGCGCCTGCGCCACGGAGACGCCGGGCTTCAGCCTGGCAACGGCGCTGTAATTGTGGTTGTCGCGAACTGCCCGATCGGTGGGCTTCCACGCCAGTGGCACCCAGATCGCCACTTCGTCGAGAAACGACGGGTTGGGCACGACGCCGACGACCGTGTGCGGCTGGAAATCGAGAAGCAGCGTCTGTCCTACGACGGCGGGATCCGCGCCGAAGCGGGTTCGCCACAGCGTCTCGCTCAGCAAGACGGTGGCTGGCACCCCGTCGCCGTCCTCGGCGGCGGTAAACCCTCGGCCCAGCGTGGGCGCGAGGCCGAAGATGGGCAGGAAGCTGGACGAGGCGCGAACCGTCCTCAACGCCTCGGGGTCCCCGCGCCCGGTCAGTGTGCGCGATCCGCCGCGGTAAATGGCCATCGCGGCAAAGGACCGGCTCTGCTCCTCCCAATCGATGAAGTTGGCGGGCGAGAGCGAGAAGATCTTCATGCCGGCGAAGGTCGTCTGCGGCGGCGTGTGCCAGAGCTTGACGATGCGCTCGGAATCAGCGAACGGGAGCGGACGCAGTACGACCGCGTTCACGACCGTGAAGATGGCCGAGTTCACGCCGATGCCCAAGCCCAGGATCAGGATGCCGGCGAACGCGAACCCGGGACTCCGGGTCAGCGTGCGCGCGCCGTAGCGCAAATCGCGCGCGAGAGACTCGAGCACCGGGAGGCCGCGGCGGTCGCGGTACGCCTCCTTGGTGCTCTCGACGCCTCCCAGCGCGATCATCGCGCGGCGGCGTGCTTCGTCCGGGGTCATCCCGGCGCGCAGGTTGTCGTCGACATGCAGCTGCAGATGGCTGTCGAGCTCCGCGGCGAGTTCGTGCTCGGAGCGCCGCCCGGCGAACGCGCCGGCCAATCGGTGGACCCAGGCTCGGATGGATTTCATCGAAGTGTCCTACTCACAACGAAACGTCGTTAGAGGATCGGCTAGCCACGCGCGCTCGTGTCGAATCCTCATCACTCCTCGCCCGGCGCCAGGAACCGCGTCATGATCGCGGAGGTCGCCTCCCACTGCCGCGTGTCCCGCTCGATCTGCTTCCGGCCGGCCTTCGTCAGCCGGTAGAACTTGGCCTTGCGGTTGTTGTCTGACGTGCCCCACGAGGACGCGATCAACCCCTCCTGCTCGAGCTTGAGCAGGGCCGGGTAGAGCGTGCCGTAGTTGATCGAGAGCTGGCCGCCGCTGGTCTGCTCGATGCGGCGGGCGATGCCGTACCCGTGCTGCTCGCCCATGGTGAGGAGCGTGCGCAGCACCATCAGCGACAACGTGCCCTGCCACACGGCGTTCTTCTCGCGCTGGGTCATGGTCCTATGGTCCTCCCATAGGAAACATACCTGGCTTCCTATGGGCTCGCAATAGGAATGGACGATGGCCGTCGCCGGAAGGTTGCAGGACCGGCGGCAATGGCCGGCCGGCTCATGGGCGGGGGCTACTCCAGGCCGAGCCCGGCCAGGAAAGCACCGAGGCGCGGATCGTCGCGAGCCCCTGAGGACGCGGGGTCGACGCCGATCCACAGCCGCGTGGATGGCCGGGGAACCCCGCTCCGAAGGCGGGACTTCCCCGGCGGATGGCGTCAGTGCAGGCGCGCCGCGCGGCCCTTCAGCGTCTCGGCCAGTGCCATCAGGCGCTTCTTGTCGGCGCCAGCGGCACTGCCAGCGTCGCCTTCCAGTTGCGAGGCCAGCGTGGTGAGCTGCTCGGATGTCGCGGCGGCATTGCGATCGTTCGAGCGCATCTGCTCGGCGCGCTCCGTCGTCTGCACCACGTTGCGCGCGCGCTCGGGCTGGATGGCCTTGGCCCGGTTCAGCTGATCGACATAGGCGCGCGCCACCACCGCCGAGGCCGGCCAGGTGACCTTCGGCTGCTGCTGTGCGTTGAACTCCTCGCGCCGCACCAGCATCGCCGCGTCGATCTCGTTCTGCGAGAGATACTCGCTCGGCAGCAGCCGGAACACGTCGATCCCGCGCGAGATCTCGGAACCGTAGATGTTGCCGTTGTACCAATAGGTGGACCAGTAGCCGCCGATGATCAGGTTCTTCGGGTCGAGCGGACCGCGGTCGAAGAACGCAATCTCCACCGGGTTGGCCGAATCGGTGAAGTCGAACACCGACAGCCCGCCTTGGTACCAGCCCTGGACCATGATGTCGCGCCCGGGCACCGGGATCAGCGAGCCGTTGTGCGCCACGCAGTTCTCGGTCTCGGTCTGCGCAGCCGGCATCTTGTAGTAGCCCTTGAACTGGAGCTTGCCGTCGACGACGTCGAAGATGGCGTCGGCGCCCCAGTTGGGGAGGTCGGTGGCGCGGCAGCGCGGGCGAGTGCCGCCGCCCCATTCGTCGGTGAAGATCACCTTCGTGCCGTCGTTGTTGAACGTGGCGGAGTGCCAGTAGGCGAAATTCTTGTCCGCCACGTGGTCGAGGCGCTTGGGGTGCACTGGATCCGAGATGTCCATCAGGATGCCGTTGCCCGAGCACGCGCCGGCGGCCAACCCCACCTCGGGAAACACGGTGATGTCGTGGCACTGGTTGGTCTGGCTGGTGCGCTGCGAGCCCGGGCCGTGATCGCCGCCCTTCCACAATCCGGCGATGTTCCCCGTCTCGTCGGCGAAGATGCGCGGCCGATTGACGATCTTCGCGGTCTGCGGCGCCGCCAGCGGCACTTCGATCACGTCGATGCTGAAGAGCGCGGTGTTCTGGTCCTTGTCGGGCTCGAGGCTCGAGCAGCCTTCGAGCTCCTCACCGGAGCGCACGTTGCCTGTACCCGATCCGTACACGTAGATCCGCGACTTGTCGCCTGCGACGGGGACGAGCGTGTGGGTATGCGAGCCGCGGCAGGTCTGTACGGCCGCAACCTGCCGTGGCTTCTTGAGATCGGAGATGTCGAAGATACGCACACCTCGGAACCGTTCCTTGCTCACCGTCTCCTGGTTGCCCTGCAGGCCACAGTCGATGCGGCCGCGCGTCTGCTCCACGGACATGAACAGGAGGTTGCCGTACACCGAGACGTCCCCCTGGCCACCCGGGCAGGCGATCGAGGCCAGCAGCTTGGGCCGGCGCGGGTTCTCGATGTCGTAGGTGTTGAAGCCGTGGAAGTTGCCGACCCACATGTGCGTGCCGGCAAAGGCGAGATCCGAGTTCGCGAAGTCGAGCCCGCCGCCGCGCGGCGGAGTTGGAGCGGCACCAGCCGCAGGGGCCACATCCGCCGCACCAGTTGGTGCAGCTGTCGCACCTGCCGCCCCGGTCGCACTCGGCGCTGCACCTGGCGCAGCGCCTGTCGCACCGGACGGACTCGGCGCCGCCTCAGGGGCAGCACCCGTCGCACCCGCCGCAGCACCCTCGGTTCCCTGCGGCCGCTCGGGTGGAATCGGATCACCCGCCGGCGCCTTCGGGTCGAAGAAGCCATCGGGACGCCCCAGGTTCGACACCAGCTCCATGTGGCGAGCGGCCACGCCAGCGTCCTTCACACCGGGCTTGAGCCCGACGCGCGGATCCTTCGGATCCGCCGGCTTCTGCTGCGCGGTCCCCAGCACGACGGCCGCGCTCACGAGGGCCGCCGTGGTCCACATCCGGGTCGTCACTGACGTCATTTCTGCAGCTCCCTGAGCATCGCGCCCATCCGATCCATTTCCATCTGCTGATCCGCTTCCACGTCCGAGGCAAACGCGAAGATGTCGCCGTCCTGGCCGGCGCGGGGGATCGCAAACAGGTCGCGCACCATCACGAGCGCGCCGCCGTGATGCTTGATCATGCCCTCGAGAAACAAGCGGTCGAACTCGACGCCCTTGGCGGACTCCAGCTTCCCCATCTCCTCCATCGTCAGCATTCCCGGCATCAGCGTGGCGCCGTGCTGGTGATGCGCGTGAGGATCGGGCAGCGACTGGCCGCGCGCCTTGAGCCAGTCCTGCATCATCCGAATCTCGTCCACCTGCGAGAGCTCGATGCGCTTGCCGAGCATCTTCATGTCGTCGCGGCCCGCACGATCGCCGATGAGCGCCACCATCTCGAGCGCCTGCTGGTGATGTCCGATCATGCCCTGCATGAACGTCACATCCGCCGGTGTGAACGAGACCTTCGACAGGTCCGTCGACGCCGCGGCACTGATGTTCCGGTTCGCTTGTCCCGGCGCCCCCGGCTGGATGATGGCGGGACCATCCGAGGCCACCTGCGCGCTGCGGCACGCGATGCCTGCGCCCAGCGCCAGCGCGATGGCCACGAGACCGACCGTTCGAGATGCCATATCCTTCCAAGGATACCGCATGAGGCCGGCCCATCCTGGGACGGACAGCGGGACGATTGGAGCAGTGCGTCATGCGCGGGTGGCTGCCAGCCGGCGTCTTGGTCCTCGTCGCCTGCGGGTCCTCGGGCGGCTCGCCGACCATGCCCTCGTCGTCGCCGCCGGCGTCGGCACGGGTGCTGGTGGTGACCCACACGACCGGCTTCCGCCACGCGTCGATTCCAGTGGCGGAGCAGATCCTCGAGGGGCTGGCACGCAACTCGGGCGCGTTCTCGGTCCAGTTCTGCCGGACAGCGGAGGACGTGCAGAGGATGCTGTCTCCTGCCGGGCTGGCGGGGTTCGATGCCGTGGTCTTTGCCAACACCACCGGCAACCTGGGGCTGCCCGACCTGCCCGCCTTCCTCGATTGGATCGCGACCGGTCACGGCTTCGCGGGCATGCACAGCGCGGCTGACACCTATCACGATGCGCCCGCATACCTGGATATGCTGGGCAACGAGTTCCTGACCCACGGAGCCGAGTCCACCGTCGACGCGATCGTCGAAAACACGAGTCACCCTGCCTCAGCGCCGCTCGGCGCCCGCCTGGCGATCTTCGACGAAATCTACAAGTTCACGCGCCAGAACCGGGGATCGGTCACGATGCTGCTGTCGCTCGATCGACATCCCGCCGACGGGCTGCCCGAGCAGAACCAGCCCGCGGATCTGCCGCTGGCCTGGGCGAAGGGCCACGGCCGCGGCCGCGTGTTCTACACGGCGCTCGGCCATCGCGATGATGTCTGGCAGAACCCGCGATATCAGCAGCACGTGCTGGGCGGACTGCTGTGGACGCTGGGCTTGCGGTAAGCGGCGCTCACGCGCCTTGGGCCATGGGCGGTCTCCGGGCCGTGCGCCCTGGGTCTGCGGCCACGCGAGGCCGTAAGGCTCCGGTGAGCGGAGGATCCAGCCCGGTTCGTGGCGGTGACCCTTTGCGGCCACATCGGCGCCGAAACGTGCGGCTAGGTTTCGGTTTCTCAGGGCGTCGTCCTTCTTTC
This sequence comes from Vicinamibacterales bacterium, assembly GCA_035538015.1. Lineage (GTDB taxonomy): Bacteria > Acidobacteriota > Vicinamibacteria > Vicinamibacterales > UBA2999 > VFZN01. The sequence continues at coordinate 4,287 of DATLLC010000100.1, read as the reverse complement.
CGGAAAGACGCAATCGCTCGAAGCGCACCTTGAAGCGGTCGAAGTCGCCCACGCTGTGAAAGGCGTGCGACGGGTCGCCACCGAAGTCGAGGTGATGCCCTCTTCGTAGTCGACCAGGTGCTGCGCGACGATCAATCGCGCAGCACGACGCCCAGCAGCGAATTGCGAACCTTGACCCTGCCGCCAGGCATCCCTCCCCGAAGAAGTGCCCGGCCTCGACCAGAGCCACCACCACTTCCTTTCCAGCGTGCAACAGGACCGAGAGCCGCAGCACGCCGTCCTCCACATACATCACGCTGGTGGCAGGGTCGCCCTGCGCGAAGATCGGCGCGGTCGGCTCGTAGACCAGCCGATTGGTCGGCCTCGCGCTCCAATCGAGTGCGGCCGGAGGCTTCCGGAGTTCCGCGCGCTTCGTCATCGGCGGATCATCTGAAGATTTGCACTGCGCGAGGCCGACCGGTAGCCGCGGCCTGCGGGTGGCCCTGGATGTGCGAAACACGACAGACGCCAGAGTCAAGCCCTGCGAAGATCGGGCACAGGAGCTCCGCGACGCGGAGAAAAACCATGCTGTACAACATTGCCGTCGTCCTGTTGATTCTGTGGGCGCTCGGCCTGGTGAGCGGCTACACCATCGGCGCGTTCATCCACGTCCTGCTCGTCATCGCCGTGGTGCTGTTCGTGGTCGGTCTGCTGAGCGGCCGCCGCCTCGCTTGAGCGGCCACGGTGTCGTCGCCGTGTCCCAACGTGGGTCGGGAGACCCTCTCGGCCCATGTCCCCGCAACGGGTGAGCCGGTCTATGTCGCAGGGGTAGCGGCGATTCGGGGCCGTGGAGTGCGCGTAGTCCCTGACCGCTTGGACCTCGGCCGCGGTACGGAGCTGACAATCATCTCGGCCCGTGCGGGGCGTCCGACGTCCCGGTGATCGTCCCGGCCGGACGATCAATGCCTCCTCATCCAGCCGGAAGGCCGAAGCCCATCGCCGGGGTCACCGCCTCACTGAAGGCGACCTGCCCACTGTGCCCGAGTGCACAGCGCGGCGGCGCCCGGTGAGGCACCATGTTCCAATGCCAGCAGTACTGGCGCTCCCGACGACGCCTGCCACCTCTACCCGGGCCTTTGACGTCGGGGCGTTTCTCGACGGCGCAGGCGTCGGGAGGACGACGCAGCACTACGCCCGCGGCGACGCCATCTTCACCCAGGGGCAGGCCTCCGAACACGTGATGTACATCGCGTCGGGCGGCGTGAAGTTGTCCGTGCTGTCGAAGACCGGCCGAGAGGCAATCGTGGCCATGCTCGGTCCGAACGATTTCTTCGGCGAAAGCTGCCTCGCCGGCCAGCGGCTGCGGATGGGCAGCGCCACGGCCATCACCCCCAGCACCATCGTCCTCATCGAAAAGGCCGAGATGGTGAAACTGCTGCACCGGCAGCACGCCATGTCCGACCGCTTCATCGCCCACATGCTGGCCCGGAACCTCAGGATTGAAGAGGATCTCATCGATCAGCTCTTCAACTCGGCCGAGAAGCGGCTGGCCCGCGCGCTCCTGCTGCTGGCCCGGTACGGCAAGCAGGACCGACCCGTGCGCGTCGTCCCCAAGGTCTCGCAGGAGACACTGGCCGAGATCATCGGCACCACCCGATCGCGCGTGAACTTCTTCCTGAACAAGTTCAAGAAGCTCGGCTACATCGAGTACGACGGCGAACGTCCCCTCAAGATCAACAGCTCGTTGCTGAGCGTCGTCCTGCACGACTGACTCCACCGCCCCGACCCTGGCGGCCTCGCCCTGATCAGGCGCCGGGCTAGCCGCTTCACGGCAGCTGTACGTGTGCCCTTTCGCAACGGGCACGTCGCGACTTCTCCCTACAACCTTCCTGTCAATAACAAGACGATCAGTATGAGAAGAATCAGCCCGCCAAGCCCCCCCCCGACTCTGGGGCCGCCTACGTAGAAACCGCCTCCACCAAACACCAACAGAAGGATGATCAGCAACACTAGTAGATTCATTGTGTACTCCTCTCGAATGTCCGTCGAGCGATCATGACTCGATCATCAACAGTGGACTCTATCCCAGGTCCTGTTGCCTGGAGCTGTTCGAAAGCGCACGCGCCGGCATCTGCGGTGCATCTCAATCCATGAACTGAATCGAACGGACGACACGACCGGACGTGGCGTCGTACTCCGCGAAGCGCTCGCGGGGCGCGACGCCGAGCGCGTGGACGTCCCCTGCCCGTCTGCACGGCCGTATGCGCCTTCCGGCGCGAAGATGACAGCCTGGCCGCCCGGCAGCTCGCGCCAGTTCGATGGCACACGGACCGTGAACAGGCCGCCTTCCGTATACGCGGTGTAGGTGGACGAGGGTGGCGCGACGCGATCGGGATCGAGACGTCCATCGGGCACCGGGGCGGGCCCACGGGCCGACGCCTTTTGGGTCGCCGCTTCCGTGGTCGGCGCCGGCGCCATCTGACGCAATCGCGCCTGCGCCCGGGTAAACCCACTGGTGTCGCGGACCCGGTCGTGCACCGTGAGCAGCTTGGCTTCTCGAGTGATGGCGGTGTAGCGATCTCCCGGATTCGGATGGTCGCTCAGCCACTGCGGCCCGCCACGCCCACCCTGCTTCTCGATCGTCTTGAACGTGCTGGCCATCTCCAGCGGGTCGTACCCGCTCGCGGCCATGAGGTGCGATCCGAGGAGGTCGGCCTGCCGTTCGAACTCCCGGCCGAATCGCAGGAAGGCCGTGCCGAGCCCGAACTGGGTGCCCTGCGACACCGCGCTGCCGACGTTGCCGCCGATGATGGAACCAACGACGGCGCCGACCAGGGCGCCGATCTCGTACTTCGTCGCCTTCGTGGCCTGGGCGGTGCCGTGCCGCAGCGCCACATGGCTGATCTCGTGGGCGATGACGCTGGCGACTTCACCTTGGGTGCGGGCTGCCTCGATCATGCCGCGATTGAGGTACATCGGTCCGCCTGGCAGCGCGAACGCATTGGTTTCACGCACATTGACGACCTGGAACGCGTAGCGGAAACCGGGATGCTGCAGGTCCCGTGGGATGGACGTGACGATCCGCTGACCGATGGACGACACCCACGATCTGATGTCCTCGTCCGCGAGCATCGGCAGCTGCTGTTGGACCTCATCGGCGGCTTGTCGCCCGAGCTCCACGTCCTCCTCCAGCGTGTACTTGTTGTCTGGCGGCGTGATGACGGTCTGCCCGCCAATCGTGGTTGCCGACACCAGCACACAGACGCCTGCGACAGCCACGACCCGAGCAACGCGTGTGTTCATGGAAGACCTCAGCGTTCGGAGTGGACACGGTGGACGAGCCGCATGGAGCCCTTCGGCGCGACCGATGGAGCGGCGAGGGTCAGTCCCCGGTCTTGTTCCTGGTCATGAGGTCGTAGATCAGCCCTCCAACACCTCCAGCTGCTGCGCCCACGGCGGCGCCCTTCTTTCCCCCTGCCAGTGCCCCAATGGCGGTTCCGGCTCCGGCGCTGGCGCCGACAATCAGGACTTCCTTTTCCCACGACCGCTTCTTCGCGACCGGAGAGGCCGGTCTGGCCTGGACGATGGCGGGCGCCCGCGCCAGGTCGGCTCGGCTGACGTTGTCGCTGAGTCGCACCGGGTGGAGCCCCTCGTCATCCTGCAGATAGACGGCCTGGACATCGCTGGCCTGACGCTGCGGAATGAACAGATGCCCCGGGCGGCCGTCCGCCAGGGTAATCGGCACCCGCATGCCCTGCATCGGGCCGTCGGGGGTGACGATCGTCTCGGCGAAGGCGCCCGACACCCCGTACTTCTCTTCGATCTGACTCGCGTCCATCGCCTGGGCGCCGCGTGCACACGACGCGAGGAGCATGACGCCCAGCAGGATCGCTAACGCGCATGCCGTGACGAACGACTCGGGCGTGCTCAGCCTCGTCACGCCGACCGATGTGATTGCGTGGTGTCTCATGACGGCCACTGTAGCGGCCGCTCCAGTTGTGCCGCTATCCCCGATCGCACAGCGCCTGGCGCCCGTCGCGGGCGTAGATGGGGCCGATGGTGGGAAACCCGAACCGCATGAAAGGCCCCAGGTCGGGGGGTTCCGGCGGTAGAATTACGCCGGAACCCGGCTGCGACCCAGACGAAGAGCGCGGCCGCGCCAGGACCGTCTGCACGAACCGGACCCGCACGGACGCGCGAGTCCAGCGCGGTGCCACCCGCGTGTTCGGGTCGCCCGCGATCACATGTGCGATCGCGCTGAGGTGTCTGCCGACCGATGCGACACGGCGGCCGTCGCGACGCGATCCA
>DATLLC010000099.1:0-15886 GCA_035538015.1 Vicinamibacterales bacterium | reverse complement strand
GATCATCCGCTCGGTCTCGGCCGATCAGCCGGTGGAGCGTGCGGCCACCCTCGAGGACGTGCGCGCCGAAGTGCTCTCGCCCGAGCGGCTCAACGCCTTCGTGTTCTCCGGGTTCGCCGGCATCGCGCTGCTCATCGCCGTGGTCGGCGTGGCAGGGGTGCTGGCCTTCTCTGTGAGCGCGCGGACGCGGGAGTTCGGCGTGCGCCTGGCGGTCGGTTCCACCCCGCGCCACCTGCTGTTCGGCGTGCTGTCGGAAGGTGTGGTCATCGTGGCCATTGGCATCGCCGCGGGCGCGGCGTGCGGCTACGTGTTTGCCGGCCTAGCCGCCAGTTACCTGGAGAGCGTGAGCCTCCCCGGCGCGTGGCCGGTCCTGGGCGCAGCCGGCGTCCTCGCCGGCGCGGCCGTGCTCGCCTCGTTGATGCCGGCGGCGCGAGCGTCTCGAGTCGACGTCCTGCAGGCCTTGCGATCGGAATAGTTCGTACGTCGTGGCCAGTTACTCACGTTCGTCAGTTACTCACAAGCGCAGCTCCGAAAAGCCAGGGTCACGAATATGGCTGACACACACGTCGAACCGCGCACCGTCGAAAGACCTCTCCGCTTGTGGCCGGGCGTCACCCTGGCCGCACTGATTCTGCTGACGATCCTGATCGTGCCCGTGCTCGTCCCGGGAGGCGGCATTTTCGCTGTCCTCGGCGGTGTCGGGGGTGGAGTTCTCATCCTCCTGTGGTGGCTGTTCTTCAGCCGGGCACCGTGGGCCGATCGGCTCGGCACTGTCGCCGTGATGATCGCAGCCGTGTTCGCGACCTCGTTCGTCGTGCACGAGTCGGTCTCGAACGGGATGATGGGCAACATGCTGTTCGTCTTCTCGATTCCGCTGTTGAGCGTGGCGCTGGTCGCCGGCGTCGGCCTGAGCCGTGGTCGATCCGCCGCATTCCGCCGTGTGTCGATCGTGACCGCTCTCGTAGTCGCGTGCGGGCTCGCGACCCTGGTCCGAACCGGCGGCGTCAGCGGGGATGGCGTGTCGGATCTCCACCTGCGTTGGACCCCCACTCCGGAGGATCGCCTCCTCGCGCAAGCGGCGGACGATCCGCCCGCCTCCGCTCCAGCGGATCCTGTGGAGCTACGGCGCGGCGAGCCCGTCGCACCTGCCCGCACCAGTCCGCACCTGACGGCACCTGACGCACCTGCCGCACCTGTCGCACCTGGCCTACCCGCCGCTCCCAGCGATCCAGAGGAGCAACGGCGCGTCAAGCCCGTCGTCTCTGCCGCACCTGACGCACTCGCACCTGTGGCGCCCGAAGCACCTGTCGCACCCGACAGCACCCGCCCGCACGTGTCGGCACCTGAGTGGCCAGGCTTTCGCGGGCCCAACCGCGACGGCACCGCTCACGGTGTCTTGATCGACACCGACTGGTCCCAATCTCCACCGGTCCAGATCTGGCGCCGGCCGATCGGGCCGGGCTGGTCGTCCTTCGCGGTGCACGGCGATTTCGTCTACACCCAGGAGCAGCGCGGGGAGGATGAGATCGTGTCCTGCTACCGCCTGAGCAGCGGCGAGCCGGTGTGGAAACACCGGGACGGGGTCCGCTTCTGGGAATCGAATGGAGGCGCCGGCCCGCGCGCCACGCCAACGCTGCATGGCGGCCGTGTCTACACCATGGGCGCAACCGGTATCGTGAATGCGCTGGACGCGGCGACCGGCGGGGTGCTCTGGTCGCGCAACGCGGCGACCGACACCGGCAAGACCGTACCCGACTGGGGCATCGCCAGCTCGCCGCTGCTGATGGACGACCTCGTCATCGTCGCCGTCGCCGGGCAGCTGGCCGCCTACGACGAGCGAACCGGTCAGCAGCGCTGGGTCGGCCAGACCGGGGGCGCCGGCTACAGCTCGCCCCATTTCGCGACGATCGCGGGCGTCCCCCAGGTGCTGCTGCTCCGCGGCTCCAGGACGATCAGCGTCTCGCCCGCCGATGGCACGCTCCTGTGGGAGCACGCCTCGGGGCCGCCCTCCGTGAGCATCGTGCAACCGGCGGTCGCCGATGATGGCGCGGTGCTGATCGCCACGGGCGATGCCATGGGCGGCAACGGCATCCTCCGAGTCGCTGTCGCGCACGGGCCGGGGGGATGGAACGTGGAAGAGCGTTGGACGTCGCGAGGCTTGAAGCCTTACTTCAACGACTTCGTCGTCCACGAAGGACATGTCTTCGGCTTCGACGGCAGCATCCTGTCGTGCATCGATCTCGCCGACGGCGCGCGAAAGTGGAAGGGCGGACGCTACGGCCATGGCCAGCTCGTGCTCCTGCCCGAACAAGATCTGCTTCTGGTCCTGTCGGAGGACGGCGAGCTCGCGCTCGTCTCGGCGACCGCGGAGAAGTTCACCGAGATCGCGCGGCTGCCAGCGCTGGAGGGCAAGACCTGGAATCACCCGGTCGTCGTCGGCGACGTCCTGCTGGTCCGCAACGGAGAAGAGATGGCGGCGTATCGTCTGCCGGCGGCGGCACGCTGACGCGACAGTCGTCACGGCGTTCGTGCACCGCCAGCTGAACGATTTGCCCTGATGCGTGCGTTTCAAGTTCTCGCGGCTGTTTCCCGCTTCCTTGATCAGATGGACGGGCAATGGCCAAGAGTACCTGCATGGGACCGCTGCTGCCGGCCGGCTAGGCAACCGTGCGGCGCGACTCGCTCCGCAGCACCTCGGTGAGGTGGTCGATCTCGTCGGTGGTCGTGTACACGTAGCACGACGCCCGCGTGGCCTCGTGCACGCCGAAGCGCTCGAGTAGCGGCAGCGCCGCCATGTCGCCACCCCGAACCGCGATGCCCTCGCGGTCGAGCGCCTGCACGAGCTGCGCGGCAGGCACGCCGCGAAGTGCGACGCTGAAGACCGGCACGCGCGGCCGGCCGGCCGACATCGTGCCGAGGATCAGAAGGCCTGGCACCCGGGCGAACCGCTCGCGGGCGTGATCGACCAGCGCCGCGTCGTGCCGGCCGAGCGCGTCGAAGCCGATGCGAGCCAGCAGGTCGAGCGCCACCGCAAGGCCGATCGGCCCCGCCACGTTCGGCGTGCCCGCCTGATACTTGAGCGCGGCGTGTTCGAACCGGGCCGACGTCGCGTCCACTTCGTGCGCCATGTTGCTGCCGAGTTGATACGGCGGCATGCGATCGAGGTGGTCGCGCCGCGACCATAGCACCCCCACGCCCATCGGCCCCAGGAGCTTGTGCGACGACCACGCGAGGAAATCGCATCCCAGGGCCTGCACGTCCAGGGCCAGGTGCGGCGCCGACTGCGCCGCGTCGATCAGGACCGGAATCTGCCTGGCGCGAGCGACGGCGCAGATGTCGGCAGCGGGGTTGATCAGGCCGAGCACGTTCGAGACGTGGCTGAACGCCACGAGTCTCGTCCGCGGCGACAGCGCGTCGCGGACTCGCTCCGGCCGCAGACTACCATCGTCATCGACATCGACGGTCCTGATCACGGCGCCCCTGCGCTCGGCCAGTGCACGCCACGGCAGCAGGTTGGAGTAGTGCTCGGCGATGGTGAGCACGATCTCGTCGCCGGCCCCGAGGTTCGCGGGGCCCCAGGCGGAGGCGACGAGGTTGATGGCCTCGGTGGTGCCCTTCGTGAAGATCACTTCGGAGGCGTCGGATGCGTTCAGGAACGTCGCCACCCTGGTGCGCGCTGCTCCGTACTGCCGGGCCGCCCGCCGTGCGAGCGTGTGGAGCGAATCGGCCGGGTTGGCGTTGTCGCCCTCGTAGAAACGGCTGATCGCGTCGATCACATCGCGCGGCCGCAGCGTCGTTGCCGCGCTGTCCAGATACGCCAGCGGGTGACCGTTGACGTGCTGGTGTAGCGCCGGGAACTCGCGGCGCCAGGCCAACACGTCGCCGGGTGGGTTCGACTGGGCACCACCGGCCTCAGTGGTTCCGGCGGTGACGGCCAGGGTCGCGCCTGAAGCGACGGTTTCGATGAATGCTCGTCGATCGTGCAGCATGCCATCCTCCTTCCCGGCAGTCGGCGGCGTCGGGCTAGCGACGCGCCTTGGGCCTGCCTGCGGTTCCGGCATTTCCTTTCATAGGTAACACTTGTTGCAAACATACGCAACTCTTGATGCGGTGTCAATCGGGAGAGGAACCCGGTCGGCTGCGGATTCTTGACTTGCACCAGCCGCGGCGCTACGTTGCGCCATGCCAGCCTCGACCATCGATCGCTCACGCTCAGGTTCCTCGTCGTCCGGCAGCCCGAGTGACATCAGCCGGCGCGAGTGGCTCGTCGGGGCTGGCGCGGGTGCCGCCGCGCTCATGCTGGAGGGACGCGAGGCCGAGGCGCAGCCGGCCTCGAACCGGACGGTCGTGTTCTCCAACACCACCGTGCTGAACCAGGACGCCGTGCAGAACAACGTGGCGCTCGCGGTCCAGGGCGACCGGATCGCGGCCATCGGTCCCACCGATCAGATCCTGCAGGCGTATCCGCAGGCCGACGTCTACGATGGCCGCGGCAAGGCCCTTGTCCCCGGCCTCATCAACTGCCACGCGCATCTCGGGCAAACGCTGGCACGCGGCTTCAACGAAGATTTCGGCTTCCCCAACAACTATCGACTCGCGGTGCAGCCCACGAGCCTGCTCTCGAGAGAAGAAGCGACACTGATGGCCGTCGTCGGAGCGCTGGAGGCCATCCGAACCGGCAGCACGACCGTCGTCGAGAACGTCTCGGGCACCGGCCGGACCGCCGCGGCCCTGGCGGAGACCGGACTCCGCTGGGTGTTCGCGGAGTCGGCCACCGACCGGGAGGGCGGGTCGCCGATGTCTCCGGAGGTGCTGGCCAAGGGCGAGGCACCCCGGTTCTCGGCGAAGATGCGCGACGAGGGGCTACAGCGCATCAACGAGCTGTTCACCGCGTGGCACGGCAAGGAGGGTGGCCGCATCAGCGTGTTCCCGGCCGCCGGGCTGGCCGAGAACTCGTCGCCCGAGCTGCTTGCCGCTGTGGGCGCCTTCGCCGAGAAACACGACCTCGGGTACACAATCCATTTGTCCCAGAGCCGCGCCGAGGTCGCGTACATGCGGCGGCACCACGGGGTGAGCCCGGTCGGGTTCCTCGCCCGGCACAACTTCCTCGGGCCTCGCCTGTTCGCGGCGCACTGCCGCTACGTGGACGAAGCGGACATCGCGCTGCTGGGCAAGTCCGGGACGATCGTGTCGCACCAGGCCGGCATGGCCGCGAACCGTGGCGTAATCCCGCCGATTCCGGCGCTGCGCGAGGCCGGCTGTCCGATCGCGAACGGCACCGACAACAACACGAACGACATGTTCGAAGTCATGCGCATTGCGCTGCTGACCGAGCGCATCCGCCGCGACGATGAATTCCCCGGCGTGCAACCGCAGCCTGAAGACATGCTGGCCGACGCCACGCTCGGCGGGGCCCGCGCGGTGCGCCAGGAAAAGGCGATCGGGTCGATCGTGGTCGGCAAGAAGGCGGACCTGCTCGTCCTGGATACTCAGCGCGTGCACATCGTGCCCGCGGTCCGCATCCTGTCGGCCTGGATTCACAACGGCCAGCCCTCCGACATCGAGTCCGTGATGGTGGACGGACGGTTCGTCATGCGGGGCCGCAAGATCCTCACGGTTGACGAGGACCGCATCATCGCCGAAGCGGACAAGGTCGGACGGCGGGTCTGGGCGGAGGTGCAAAAGGCCAGCCCGATAGCAGTGCCGCGCCTGTTGCGTCCGAGCTGAAAGGAGGCCGGCAGCCTGCCAGCCCTACCTCAGCAGGCTACCCCCTCCTCGTGCTTCCCCTATTCAGTTCTCAGTCTTCACCTCCGCTTGCTGAGGGTGTCGGGTTTCGCGAGCCGTCAACGTTCTGTACTCGTGATGCCCATGTTCTCATCGTCCCAAGCGTCCCTGGCGGACTACCCTGACAGCGGGGAACGCCGGGCCCGTCCCAGCGGCGTACGGCCGGCCGAATCCGGCGGTGGCGCCATCATCGTGCCGTATGATCGGCGCGCGTCGGTCGAGCGCCGGCCACCAGCTCAGCAGGCGGTTGCCGGGATCGCGCACACGGGCGAGCCGTTTATGGACTCACGGACGCTCACGTCGTTGTTCGAGTCGGCCGAGCGCGGTGACGCGGCCGCTTCGGAGGCGTTGTTTGCGGCCCTCTACACGGAACTGCACCGTGTGGCCCGGCGGGAACTGTCGCGGCGCGGGGGGCACCTGACGCTGGGTGCGACGACCCTCCTGCACGAGGCCTACATCAAGATCTCGGATCGTGACGGCATCGCGTTTCCGGACCGGGCCAGGTTCATGGCCTACTCGGCCCGCGTGATGCGCAGCCTGATCATCGATTACGTGCGCAACCGGCGTGCCCGCAAGCGGGGTGGACTCTTCGAGTTCACGGTGCTCGAGACGACCATCGCCGACCAGGTCGCCAACGGGCAGGAGCTGCAGCGGATCAGCGACGCGCTCGACGAGCTGGCGCAGGTGGACGCGACCCTCGCGGAAATCGTGGACCTCAAGTTCTTCTGCGGATTCTCGTTCGCTGAGATCGCGGCGATGCGTGATGTGTCGGAGCGCACGATTCAGCGGCACTGGGAGAAGGCCCGGATGTACCTCTATCGTGCGATCGGTGACGTCGCGCCGATGGAGCAGTAATGGCGTCACTCAGTGGTGAGCGCTGGCTGGCACTGAGCCCGCTCCTCGACGAGGCCCTGGATCTGGCCGACGGCGAGCGCGAACGGTGGCTCGGGAGCATCCGGCGCGAGCAGCCCGAGCTGGCCGAAGACCTCGAACGGCTGCTCGCCGGGCACGCGGCCCTCAACCGGGATCGCTTCCTCGAAGGGGCGGCGGTCGTCATTCCGCATCCGTCGCTCACGGGCCTCCGGGTCGGGGCCTACAGTCTGGTGTCGCCTCTCGGGCGCGGGGGCATGGGCACGGTGTGGCTGGCCGAGCGCAACGACGGGCGCTTCACGCGCAGGGCGGCGGTGAAGCTGCTGAACACCGCGCTCATCGGCAAGAGCGGCGAGGAGCGGTTCCGCCACGAAGGGAGCCTCCTCGCCCGGCTCACCCATCCGAACATCGCCCACCTCATCGACGCGGGAGTGACCTCGACCGGCCAGCCCTACCTCGTGCTGGAGCTCGTCGAGGGCGAGCACATCGATCAGTACTGCGAGCGGCGCGCGCTCTCGGTCGAGGCCCGCCTGCGCCTGTTCACCGACGTGCTCGAGGCGGTCGCCCACGCCCACGCCAATCTGATCGTCCATCGCGATCTGAAGCCGTCGAACGTGCTGGTGCGAAGCGACGGCGCCGTGAAGCTGCTCGACTTCGGCATCGGGAAGCTGCTCGAGCAGGAGACCGACGACCGGCCCGCGCTCACCCGTGAAGGCTCGCGCCCGCTCACGCCGGAGTACGCGGCGCCGGAACAGCTCACCGGCGGGGCGATCACGACGGCGACCGACGTGCATGCCCTCGGCGTGCTGCTCTACGTCCTGCTGGGAGGGCCCAACCCCGCGGCGGGCACCAGCGGGTCGGCCGCGGACTTGATTCGCGTAATCGTGGAGACCGAGCCACCGCCCCTGTCGCAGGTGGCGCCGCACGGCAAGGCCCTGCGCGGCGATCTGGACAACATCGTCGCCAAGGCGCTGAAGAAGCGGCCCGACGAACGGTATGCCTCGGTCACGGCCTTCGCGGACGATCTGCGACGGTATCTCTGCCACGAGCCGGTGAGCGCCAGGCCCGACACCCTGACCTATCGCGCCTCGAAGTTCCTGCAGCGGCGGGCGCGCGTGGTCGCAGGCATCGCCGCCGTCTTGGTGCTGATGGCCGCGCTCGTGACGTTCTACACGGTGCGGCTCGCCTCAGAGCGCGATCGCGCGCGGCTCGAGGCAGACAAGTCCGCCCGTATGAGCGAGCTGCTGACCAGCTTCCTCACCGGCGCCGACCCCTATGCCACGCGCGACCGCGAGCCGACCGTGCGCAACATCCTCGATGCCGCTGCCGAGCGCGTGCAGAAGGAGCTCGGCGATCAACCCGAACTGAAGGCCGAGATGCTGAACGTGATCGGCCGGGTGTACCAGCGCCTCGGACGGCTCGACACGGCGCAGCCGCTGCTGGAAGAGGCTCTGGCGATCGGACGCAGCTCGGATGGCGCGGCCACGGCGCGCCTTGCGCAGTCGCTCAACGAGCTCGGGATCCTGCAGCGCGAGCGCGGCGATGCCGCGGGCGCCGTGCCGCTGCTCGAGGAGGCCCTGGCGATGCGCCGGAGCATTCTCGGTAACAAGGACAAGGATGTCGCGGTCACACTCGTGGAGCTGGGACGTGCGTTCGAGGATCAGGGGCGTAACGATCGCGCCGAGCCGCTCTTCCGCGAAGCGCTGGCCATCAGGCGCGAGATCTTCGGCGAGCAGCACCGCGAAACCTCGACCAGCAAGGCGGGCCTTGCGCTGATTCTGTTGCGGCGCGGCGACCTGACCGCCGCCGAACCGCTCTTCCGCGAGGCTCTCGACACCAGCCGCCAGGTGCTCGGCGAAGACCATCCCAACGTCGGCGCCGGCTGGAACAACCTCGGGTTGCTGCTGCTCGGCAAGGGCGACTACGCCGGGGCGGAGCCGATGTTTCGCAAGGCGCTGGCGATCCGGCGCAAGCACTTCGGCGACCGGCACCCGAGCCTCGACAACAACATCGTGAACCTGTCGTCCGCGTTGATCGAGCAGCAGCGCTACGACGAGGCCGAGTCCCTGCTCACCGAAGGCCTGACGATCACGCGCGGGGCGATCGGCAATCACGACGCCTCGATCGCCCGCCTCTCCTTCCAGCTCGCCCGCGTGCGGCTCGCACACGGCGACGCCGCCGCGGCAGAAGCGCTGCTCCGCGATGCGTTGACACGCCAGGCCGCGACGCTGCCGCCGGACGACTGGATCACGGCAGCCACCAAGAGCACGCTCGGCGGGGCACTCACGCGCCTCGGGCAGTACGACGAAGCGGAGCAGCTGCTCACCGACGCCGCCGTGGTGCTCAAGGACGTGCCCGGCCGGCAGGGACGCGAGGCGGCCGCAACCCGGGAACGGCTTGCGGCGCTGACCGAGGCGCGGCAGGACAGCCTTCGATAGGTCGTCACCGCCTGCGCCATCTCGTGGCGCCTGTCGAGCCAACGTCGCCTTCCTCCACGCGATTGCGTTCCTTCTAATGCGCGGTCACATCACGTGGCCGCCGCATCAGGAGGACGGCAATGATTGGAAGAGCGATGACCATCGGGGCGTTGGTTCTCGGCGTGGGCGTGTCGACGGCAGCCGCACAGCCTTCGGTGCCGCCGGGTCTGGAAGTACCGGCGGGCAATGAAGTGTATTTGCAGGGCTACGCCGCGGGCACGCAGAACTACATCTGCCTGTCTGGGCCGGCCGGCAAGCGGTGGCAGTTTCTCGGGCCGCAGGCGACGCTGTTCTTCACGTTGCAGGGCACGCCCCCTCAACAGATCACCACGCACTTCCTCAGCGCCAATCCGGTGGAAGCCGGGACCGCGAGGCCAACCTGGCAGCACTCGTTCGACAGCAGCCGCGTCTGGGGTCGAGCCCTCGCGTCGTCGACCGATCCGAACTACGTCCAGCCCGGCGCCATTCCGTGGCTGCTGGTGCAGGCGACCGGCACCGCGCTGGGACCGACCGGCGGCGCCGCGCTGGCGGAGACGACGTTCATCCATCGCGTGAACACGTCGGGCGGCGTCGCGCCGTCGACTGGTTGCACCGCGCCCAGCCACGAGGGCGTCGTGGCCCTGGTGCCTTACACCACGGACTACGTGTTCTATCGCGCCAGCCGATGAGGATTCGCGTGCGGGCCTGAGCCACTCCGCCTCGAGCGTTTCGGGGGCGGGTGGCGTCGCCGTCACGTTCAGGCGCCTCCGGCGGCGGCCCGATCTTTGAATCAACTTCGGGCCATGGCCGATTCCGTGCGCGATGACGACGCCCAGGGCGGACTGACCGAACAGGAGAAGCGCAACAACGTCATCCGTCTGGCGTTCGGCGGACGCGCCGAACAATTCGAACGGTTCTGCCGCGTTCTTCAGGAGTTCGTCCCGCCGGGGACGATGGCCATCCTGCGAGGCAGCGCGATCACGGGCCGGCGGTGGAAGGACGAGGCGCCTTTCGACGCCGATGGCCCCTGCACCAGCGATCTCGACGTGACTCTCGTGGGTGACGCGGGGCTGTTGTACTTCGAGGCCTTCGGCTTCTTCCTGCCCGGGATCCACTCCCGCCCGTTGAGCGACGATGATCCGGACATCGCGCCAGAGCTGGTGCCCCTGCGCCGCCAGTTGATGGAGATGGTGGGGCGACCGGTGAACATCCAGGCTTCCCGCGACATCGTGACGCGCGTTCGTGGCGACCTGCTCGGCCAGCCCTACCTCACGCTCTTCACGAAACCCGACGGCCTGTGCTTGAGCGGGCCAGCGGAACCAGAATGATGTTCCGGCTCCTGAGCTACAACATCATGCAGGGCGGGCGCGGCCGCACCCAGGCCATCGCAACCGTGATCAACGGCTGCATGCCGGACCTGGTGCTTCTGCAAGAGGCCACCGAGCCGGCAAACATCGAGCGAATCGCCGAAGCCACCGGCATGGCCGAGTGGCGAGCGTTCCGCAAGCAGTCACTCGCTTTCCTCAGCCGCAAGCCGGTGTCGTACTGCGGGTGGTCGCGACCCTGGTTCTCGCGGCACGCATTCGTCGAGGTGGTGCCGGCCGGCGAAGGGCTGCGCCTCTTCGGCGTGCACCTCAGCGCGGTCCACGCCGCATGGACCGAGCGGCGCCGGGTGCTCGAGCTACGTGCGCTACTCCGTAGCGTGGCGCGCCACCAGGCTGGCTTTCACGTGCTCGCCGGCGACTTCAACACCGTGGCGCCCGGCGACTCCATGGACACCTCGAGCTTGCCGATTCGGCTACGTCCACTCGTCTGGATGAGCGGCGGACGCATCAGGTGGCGCACGGTCCAGACCATCCTCGACGCGGGCTACCTGGACGCATTCCGGCTGCTCCACCCCGGTGATCCGGGCCTAACGCTGCCAGCGGCCAGCCCACACGTGCGGCTGGATTATGTGTTCGTCCCTGCCGCCCATACCGGCCGGCTGGTGGCGTGCGACGTGGTGCGCGGCCCTGCCGCCGCCGCCGCCTCCGATCACTTACCGGTGGTCGCCGACCTCATGATCGACTGACGACGCTAGCGGAAGTTCTCCACCAGCATCGAGTTCGGCAACCTCCGGTCCGCCGTCGCCGTCGCCGCGTCGCGGCTGGTCTCCACCATGCTCGTCGACGTGTCTCCGATCCGGCGACCTACGTCAGTGTCGCGGGCGCGCTCCTGACCGTCGCGCTGCTGGCCTCGGCCATCCCCGCCTATCGCGCGAGCCGAGTCGAGCCGATTCGCGCGCTCGGCCTCAGATAACCAGTACTCCAAGAGATCCGCGGCCCGCAGCGTACGCGCCTTGTCGCGCGAACCCGACTCGATCTACTTTTCCAGGTCACGACGATGTCCGTGCCAACTCCCAGCGCTCGCCAACTCGGCCTGAGCGGTCCCACGGTGTTCCCATTGGCCCTCGGCTGCATGGGCATGTCGGGGATGTACGGGCCTTCTGACGAGAGCGAGAGCATCGCCACCATCCATGCGGCGCTCGACGCCGGCATCACGTTGCTCGACACCGGCGACTACTATGCGGCCGGCCACAACGAGCTGCTGATCGGCCGCGCCCTTCGCGATCGGCGCGACAAGGCGCTGGTCTCGGTGAAGTTCGGGGCGCTGCGCGGACCGGACGGCAGCTGGATGGGAATGGACACCAGGCCCGTCGCCGTCCGTAACTTCATTGGCTACACCCTGTCGCGGCTCGGACTCAATCACGTCGACATCTATCGACCCGGGCGACTCGATCCCGCCGTGCCGATCGAGGACACGATCGGGGCCATCGCCGAACTGGTGAAGGCCGGCTACGTGCGCGCGATCGGCTTGTCGGAAGTGGGGCCGCGCACGATTCGCCGGGCCCAGGCGACCCATCCCATCTGCGATCTGCAGATTGAGTACTCCCTCATCAGCCGCCGGCCCGAGGAAAGCATCTTCCCGCTGCTGCGGGAGCTGGGTATCGGGGTCACTGCGTATGGCGTGCTGTCGCGCGGTCTGCTCAGCGGCTCGCAACCGTCCTCGGTTGGAGATTTCCGCGTCCATCTGCCGCGCTTCACCGGCGAGAACCGCGAACGGAACCTGCGGCTGGTCGATGTCCTGCAGGGACTGGCGGCGGAACGGCACGCAACCGCGTCGCAGCTGGCCATCGCGTGGGTCCTGTTCAAGGGCGCGTCCATCGTGCCGCTCATTGGCGCGCGCACGCGAGCGCAGCTCGCCGAATCGCTCGGCGCCCTCGACGTTCGCCTGTCGCCAGACGAGGCGGCCCGCATCGAAGCCGCGATACCGGCTTCGGAAGTCAGCGGCGCGCGATACGACGAGCGCCAGATGAGGGCGCTCGACAGCGAGCGATGAGACACAGACTCGCTCTCGCCGCGATCCTCGCCGCGCTCCTGGCGTTGCTGACATCCAGACCGCAGGCGCAGACGCGCAGCTTCGACCTGCTGACGGCCACCGTGGCCGACATCCACGCCGCCGTCGACGCCGGAGCGCTCACCTACGAACGGCTCGTCCGCCTCTATCTCGACCGCATCGCGTCCTACGACACACAGGGACCGCGCCTGCGAGCGGTCCTGGCCGTCAACCCGCGGGCGGAGGAGATCGCTCGTACGCTCGACCAGGAGCGGCAGACCCGCGGTCGGCGCTCACCGCTCCATGGCATCCCCATCGCCGTGAAGGACAACGTGGACGTCAGCGACCTGGCGACCACAGGAGGCAACGCCATGTTCGCCGGCACGCGGCCGGCGCTCGACGCGACCATCATCGCGCGGCTCCGGGAGGCTGGCGCCATCATCCTCGCCAAGACCAACCTGGACGAGCTCGCGCTGAGCACGCGCGGCTTCAGCACCGTCGGCGGGCAGACGCTCAACCCCTACGACCTGACGCGCAATCCTGGCGGCTCGAGCAGCGGGACAGCGGTGGCCGTCACCGCCAGCTTCGCCACGCTGGGCATCGCCACGGAAACCGGCGTCTCGATCCGCAGCCCTGCCACCAATTCGTCCATCGTCGGCATCGCCCCGTCTCGGGGCCTGGTGAGCCGGGCTGGCGTGATCCCGGTCTCGTTCACACAGGATCGAGTGGGTGCGCACGCGAAGACCGTGATTGATGCGGCGCTCCTCCTGGAAGCGATACGGGGCTTCGACGCGGCCGATCTGTCAACTGCCGCCGGCCTTGGCCGGACGTCGTCGCAGTCCCTGGCGCAGCCAGGCACCGGACTCGAGGGCAAGCGCGTCGGTGTCCTCCGCGACCTGTTTCGGCAAGGCGCGGAGTTCGGGCCGATCAACCAACGGATCGACCTGCAACTGCGCACCATCCCCGGACGTGGCGCCGTGCTGGTCGATTCCCTCTCGACGCGCCTCGATCTCGTGGCGATGATGCCGACGCTCCGCGTGAACAGCTACGAGCTGCGTCCCGCCTTCGATGCCTACCTGTTGCGGCGCGGACCCGCGAGTCCGGTGAAGACCTTCGCCGATCTGGTCGCGAGCGGCCGGTACCTCAGGGGCGAAGCGCTGGAGGCGCGGTTCGAGGAGACCATGAAGGCGGGCGACCTGAATCGCAACCGCGAGTACCTGGAACGCCTGCGGACCCAGCACACGATCCGGGAGGCCTTGATCGGCCTGATGGACCAGCACCAGCTTGACGCACTGGTCTACCCCATGAAATCGGTCGGTGCCTCGCCGATCGGGACGGCCGACGCGGGCGTGGCGGACAACAACATCAGTGCCGTCACCGGCCTTCCTGCGATCGTCGTGCCGGCGGGCACGGGGCCGCAGGGCTTGCCCATCGCGGTCGAGTTTCTGGGCCGGCCCTTCGCGGAGGCGACGCTGGTGGCCATTGCTCACGGCTTCGAGCAGGCCACGCACGCGCGCATTCAGCCGCCAGCCACGCCATATCGGCCAGGCGAGAGGTTCGCCTACTAGGAATTGGAACGTGACCGTTCAGGCGGTACCACGGCCTTGCATCTCGGCCAGCAGCGTCGAGAGGTGGATCGGCTTGGTGCAATGGCTTTCGAATCCGGCCTGCTGGGCGGCCAGCGCATCGGCCGGCTGGCCGTAGCCGGTCAAGGCAATCAGCCGGATGTAGGGATGAGACTGGCGAAGGTGGCGGGCCAGGTCGTATCCGTTCATGCCGGGCAGGCCGATGTCGAGGATGCCCACCTGCGGGTTGAAGGACGCCGCCGCGGCCAGCGCCCGTACGGCGTCGGTCGCGACGCAGACGACGTGACCCGCGTCCTCGATCGCGAGGCGGAGCATCTCACACGCATCCGCGTTGTCGTCCACGACCAGCACGCGGCGTCGCACCTCGGCTCCAGGCGCCACGACCGGCAGGTCCGTCGACGCCGGCCGTGGGTCCGCGGCCGCGAGCGGCAGGCGGACTACGAAGCGGCTGCCACGCCCGAACGGAGGGTCTTCGAGGTGAATGGTGCCGCCGTGCAGCGTGGTGAAGCTCTGGGCCAGCGCCAGGCCGAGGCCCAGCCCGCCTTGCGTGCGATCGAGGGTCCGGGGCCCTTGCGCAAACGGGTCGAACAGCGTCGAACGAAGTCCCATGGGAACACCCGGGCCATCGTCTTCACACGCAATCTCGACCATTTCGCCTTGGGCGCGCGCGGTGAGTGACACGTGGCCTCCCCGTGCCGTGTACCTGGCGGCGTTGGTCAGCAGGTTGGTGATGACCTGCACCAGTCGATCGTCATCGCCGTCGAGTGGCAGTCCCGTCGCGGGCACGTCGACGCGGAGCGTGTGCCCGTGTCGATCCATGAGCGGGCGGGCCATGTCCACGGCGCGGTCGATCACGAGGCGCACCTCGGTGCGCGCGCGCCTGAGCCTGACCTTGCCGCGGGCGAGGCTGGCCAGGTCGAGCAGATCGTTGACGAGGCGGGCCATGTGCCCGACCTGGCGCTGGAGGACCTCGCGTTCACGCGCGAAGGCATGCGGGTCGCGCTTCTTCATCAGTTCGAGTGCGGTGAGCGCAGGCGCGAGCGGGTTGCGGAGCTCGTGCCCGAGCACCGCGAGGAAGTGGTCCTTGGTCTGGTTCGCGTGCTCGGCGTCACGGCGGGCGTCCTGAGCGCGCTCGACCTCCTCATCTCGCTCGCGCTGACGCTCCTCGAGCAGCAGTGCCGCCGTTCGCAGCGAGTCCTGGAGCCATTGGATCTCGGTGACATGGGCAGGAGCGACCTCGATCGCACGGCCCTCGGCGACCGCCTCCGCGCTGGTCGCGACGTCGGCCAGATCCAGCGCCAGCCGCCGCGAGATCAGCAGCAAGGCTGCCTGCGTGCCGAGCATCACCAGCAGGCCCCCCGCCACCAGCGCAATCGTCGAGCCGCGAATCGGCGCGTCGAGCAGGGTCCGTGGCACCGCCACCGCGGCGGTCCAGCCGAATCGTCCACGGGCGAGGGCGGCGTACACGGGGTTGCCATCGATCGACTGCTCCGCGAAGACATCGGTGGTGGCGGCGAGGACGCGCTCGCGGAAGCTGGTTGTGGCTGGCTGCCCCACCCAGCGATCCGCATCCCGAGAGCGCGCGGCCACCGTGGCGCCGGAGTCCAGGATCGTGCGCGTCCACTCCTCGGTGGCGGGCAGTCTCGTGCCGACCAGTGGCAGGAGCGTCGTCGCCTCGATGACGGCGCTGAGCACACCTACCAGGCGGCCCTCGCGCATCGCCGGCACCCGCACCGCGAACCCGTAACCGGGCCCGCCGGGCGGAACGGTGCTGATCGCGCCCACCACCGGCTGCTGGCGCCTGACCAGCTCGCG
>DATLLC010000098.1:0-18983 GCA_035538015.1 Vicinamibacterales bacterium | reverse complement strand
ACAACCCCCGGGGGCATGCCAAGCCAGATGCTTCGACAATCCGTCGCCGCCGGCCTCGCGCTGCTCGTTGGGGGCTGCGCTTCTGCCTCGGCACCCAAGGTGGCGCAAGTCGCCGCACCGGTGCCGGCACCTGCCGTCGCTGTCCCTCCTGTCCCGATGCCCGCCGAGGATCCGGTCCTCGCGCTGCTGGCACGATCGGATCGCCATTTCGAGACCGGCCAGCAGGAACTGGCGCTCGGCCACCTCGAACGCGCCCGGCACGAGTTCGACCGCGCTCTCGACGTCCTGCTCGAGTCGCCCGAGGGTGCCCGGGCCGACCTCCGGGTCCGAGAGCACTTCGAGCGCCTGGTGGACCGTGTCGCTGTCTTGGAACAGCAGGCGCTGGCCACCGGGGACGGCTTCACCGAGACCCGAACCGAGCCCGCCTCCATCGACCAGTTGCTGGCCATCGAGACGTTCGACACCACCCCTCCACAGCTGTCCACGATAGAGGCCGTGGCCGCCGACCTCGAGGCGACCACCCATGACATCCCCATTCCCACGAACGACCGCGTGCTGCGGTGGGTGGAGGTGTTCCAGGGCCGCCTGCGCGAGTTCATCGGTGAAGGGCTGTCGCGCGGGGCGCAGTACCTCCCGATGATCCAGAACGTGTTCCGGGCCGAGGGCCTGCCCCTGGATCTCGCTTACGTGCCGCTCATCGAGAGCGCGTTCAAGCCGACGGCGCTGTCGCGCGCGAAGGCTCGCGGCGTGTGGCAATTCATGCGTGGCACGGCCATCGAGAACGGGCTGGCGGCGGATTGGTACATCGACGAACGGGCCGACCCCCAGAAGGCTACCGTCGCCGCGGCGAAGTACCTCAAGGCACTCCATGGCATGTTCGGCGACTGGCACCTGGCCATGGCCTCCTACAACGGCGGGCCGGGCCGCGTGCAGCGCGCGGTCAAGCGAAGCCAGAAGGACGACTTCTGGACCCTGACGGCCACCACGCGCTACTTGCCGCGCGAGACCCGCGACTACGTGCCGATGATTCTCGCGGCCATCATCATTGCCAAGAACCCGGCCCAATACGGCTTCGACTTCGCTCCGGTGGCGCCGCTCCCCACCGAGAACGTGATACTCCCCTCAGCTGTGGATCTTCGCCGCGTCGCCGAATGGGCGGGCGTGGCGGTGGACGACATCCAGCAGCTCAACCCCGAGCTCCGGCGCTGGACGACACCCATCCGGCAAGGAAGCTACGCCCTGCGCGTCCCGGCCGGCACCGCCAGCCGGATCGAGGACGGGTTGCACTCGTCCGCCCCCGGGCAACTGAACGCGCTGCAGTGGCACACCGTGAAGTCTGGTGAGTCGCTAGCGACGATCGCCAGCAAATTGCGCGTCAGCCGCACCGACCTCGCCGAAGCGAACTATCTGAAGACCACCTCGCGCGTCCGCCCGGGACAGCGGCTGGTGGTGCCGCGGATGCCGACCGCGGCCCTGCTCGCGCGCGCGGCGTCGGCAGACTCGTCGGCCGAGCCCGTGGTCGTGGCCGTCGCGGCCGGCGACAGCGACGAATTGCCGGCCACCGTCTACCGGGTGCGCGCCGGCGACACGCTCTACGCGATCGCGCGTCGCCATGGCACCACGGTGGACCAGCTGAAGTCCTGGAACAACCTCAAGGGCACCGCCCTCAGCGTCGGCGCGCGTCTCGTGGTCCAGCCCGCGCGACAGGCTAACGCCCAGCAGTAGTCCTTCCGTCGCGGCGCCGATCGCGCGCGTTCCGCGCGTACGTCACTACGGCGATCGGCCGGAGTGCCGGGCGTGGCGATTCCTGCACTCTTCGGCCCCGGCCAGACCCTCCTCCCTTGCGAATCGCCCGGAATTTCCGCGGGTGTGCCGGGGCATCCCGATTGCAGCGATCACCGCGCATGCTTGCGAGCCTCGAGAGCGCCGCAGTGATCGGCATCCAGGCCAGTCCCGTGCACGTGGAAGTCGACCTGTGCTTCGGGCTTCCCCGCTTTCAACTCGTGGGCCTGCCCGACGCCTCGGTGAGGGAGAGCCGGGATCGCGTCCACGCCGCGATTCGCAATTCCGGCTTCGAGTTTCCCCAGCACCGCATCGTCATCAACCTGGCTCCCGCCGATGTGCGGAAGGCGGGTGCCTCGTACGACCTGCCGATTGCCTTGGGGGTGCTCGCGGCCAGCGGCGTGGTCACCAGCCGCGACATCCGCGACATCGTCATCGTCGGGGAGCTCGCCCTCGACGGGACCATCCATCCCGCCCGTGGCGTGCTGCCGATTGCCGTCGCCGCCCGTCAGGAGCGAGCAGAGGCGATGCTGCTCCCGCAGGGCAACACGGCCGAGGCCGCCGTGGTCGAAGGACTGCGCCTGCTGCCGGTGCGCACGCTCGCCGAGGCGGTCGCGCTCCTGAACCTGGCGCGGGAGCAATGGCCCTCCTCCCCGCCAGCCCCGGCACCACCGCCCGCCGGCGAGTATGTCCTGGACCTCGCTGACCTCCGGGGACAACTCTTCGCGCGCCGCGCCCTCGAAGTCGCCGCGGCGGGCGGCCACAATCTGCTGATGCTCGGCCCCCCGGGGGCGGGCAAGACCATGCTGGCGCGACGGATGCCGAGCATCCTGCCGCCCTTGCTGTTCGAGGAGGCCCTGGAGGCGACGGCCATCCATTCCGTGGCCGGCCTGATCCCGCCCGGCGCGGGGCTCCTGGCCGAGCGGCCGTTCCGCGCGCCGCATCACACAATCTCGGACGCGGCCCTCGTCGGGGGCGGCGCGCAGCCGCGTCCTGGCGAAGTGAGCCTCGCCCATCATGGCGTGCTCTTCCTCGACGAGATGCCGGAGTTCGAGCGCCGGGTGCTCGACGCCATGCGCCAGCCCCTCGAAGAGGGCCGGATCACGGTGTCGCGCGCCGCGCGATCGGTCGTCTTCCCAGCGCGCTTCATGCTCGTGGCCGCCATGAACCCCTGCCCGTGCGGGTATCTCGGCGGCACGACGCGACCATGTCGGTGCACGCCGGCGCAGGTCGCCAAATACCGGTCGCGTATCTCCGGACCCCTGAGGGATCGGATCGACCTGATCGTCGAAGTGGACGCGGTCCCGATCAGCGCGCTTGGCAACTCCGGGCCGTCTGGAGAGCCGTCTGCCGCAGTCCGAGGCCGCGTGGCCGCCGCGCGCCAACGACAGGCCGCGCGCAACGGAACGTTGAACGCGCGCCTGCCCGTCCGCGCGCTTGGGCGGAGTTGCGGTCTGAGCGCCGGCGGTAGAGGGTCCCTCGACGCCTTCGCCGAGCGGCTCCAATTGTCTGCGCGGGCGTATCACCGCGTCCTCCGCGTCTCGCGGACGATTGCCGATCTCGCCGCCTCCGAGTGCGTGGCCGACGAGCACCTGGCCGAGGCCCTTCAGTATCGATTCGTCGAGTGATCGGCGATCAGAAGGCGAAGGCCTGCGCGCGCGTGCAGTTTTTGTTTCTGACAACCTAAATCCGCGTGCTACCCTCCTCAGGTTATCCACTACAGAAGAGCTGATGCTGTCTAGTCGCTACACGATTGTCATTGCTGACCGTCGCACGGGTGTCGTGCGTCGGTTCACCGTCGCCTTGCGCTCGATTCTGGTGGTGGTCGCCACCGTCGTGACGCTGCCGATTCTGGTCGGGTTTGGCGCTGCCTGGAAGGCGAAGGCAGAAGTCGCGGATCTTTACGCGTACCAGTCAGCGCTGGAGCTCGAGAACAGCAGCTTTCGCGGCGCCACCGAGGCGCTGACCGGGCAGATCGCGGCCTTGCAGGCAGCGGTTTCAGACTTGGGCGGCAAAGCGGCGCTCGATCCGGCGCTCCAGTCCGCCATGGACAAGCTCCCGGCGATCGTCAAGAACCGCGCGATGGGCGGGGGCAGCGCCAGCGTCGCGTCAGTCGCCCCCGGCTTCTCATCACCCGAGAACACCTTCGGGCTGCTCCACGATCTGCTGAACGGCATCGAGAGCCGCTTGCGCATCGTCAGCACCGACGTCGAACGCCGCAATCTGCTGGCCGCGTCGACGCCATCGATCTGGCCGACACAGGGATGGCTCTCGTCGGGGACGGGAGGCCGCACCGATCCCTTCACGGGCGAAGCCGATTACCACCCCGGGCTGGACATCTCCGCGGATCGCGGCACACCGGTGTACGCCACCGCGGATGGCACAATCAGCCAGGCCTCGTTCGCTGGCGCCTACGGCAACCTGGTCGTCGTGGAGCACCAGTTCGGCATCGAATCGCGCTACGGGCATCTTTCGGCATTTCGCACGCAGCGCGGCCAGACGGTGAAGCGGGGCGATTTGATCGGGCTGGTCGGGTCCACGGGCCGCGCCACCGGACCGCACCTGCACTACGAAGTACGCGTCAACGGTCGAATCCTCAATCCGCTGTCATTCCTCCTGAACTCTCGCCGCAGCGTCAACGGGAATTAGCCTCCGGGCTGCGGGGCTTTCAGGCTCGAGGTTTCGGGCCTCAGACGCCAACCTGTATAATCGTGGGATAGGCACCCCGCCTTCATCCCTACATGCTTGGTCAGCTTCTCGCCAAGGTCATTGGCACCCAGAACGATCGTGAGCTGAAGCGTCTGCGGCCGCTCGTCGACCGCGTCAACAGCTTCGAAGCGTCGATCAAAGCCCTCAGCGACACGGAGTTGCGGGGAAAGACGGCCGCGTTCCGCGAGCGCCTGGGGCGCGGCGAGGCGCTCCACGAGCTGCTGCCCGAGGCCTTCGCCGTGGTGCGGGACGCCGGCCGCCGCGTGCTCAACATGCGGCACTACGACGTCCAGCTCATCGGCGGCATGGTGCTGCACAACGGCGCCATCGCAGAGATGAAGACCGGCGAAGGCAAGACGCTGGTCGCCACGCTTCCCGCCTATCTCAATGCGCTCGAGGGCAAGGGTGTCCACGTCGTGACGGTCAACGACTACCTGGCCCGCCGCGACTCGGAGTGGATGGGCCGAGTCTACCGGTTCCTCGGTTACTCCGTTGGCGTGATTCAGCACGAGCTGACCGATCAGCAGCGCCAGGTCGCCTACGGGTGCGACATCATCTACGGGACGAACAACGAGTTCGGGTTCGACTACCTGCGCGACAACATGAAGTTCGACCTGGGGAGCATGGTCCAGCGAGGCCACCACTTCGCCATCGTGGACGAAGTGGACAGCATCCTCATCGATGAAGCGCGCACGCCACTGATCATCTCGGGCCCGGCCGAGGAGTCGACCGACCTCTACTATGAGGTGGATCGGATCATTCCGAAGCTGAAGAAAGGCGAGGTCCATCAGGGCCAGGTCAAGACCGAGGACCGCGATCGGCTCGAGGCCTCCGGCGACTACACCGTCGACGAGAAGAACAAGACGGTGACCCTCACCGAGGCGGGCATGGCGCACGCCGAGAAGCTGCTCGCCCACCGCCTTCAGCCTGGCGGCCTCTACGACCCGGCCAACATGCCCCTGCTGCATCACGTCCAGCAGGGGTTGCGCGCACACGTCCACTATCAGCTCGACGTCCAGTACATGATCAAGGACGGCCAGGTGGTGATCGTCGACGAGTTCACGGGTCGCCTGATGCCGGGGCGCCGGTGGAGCGACGGCCTGCACCAGGCGGTGGAGGCCAAGGAAGGCGTGAAGATCGAGCGCGAGAACCAGACGCTCGCGACCATCACCTTCCAGAACTTCTTCCGCAAGTACCAGAAGCTGTCGGGTATGACCGGCACGGCGGAGACCGAAGCCGCCGAGTTCGCCAAGATCTACAACCTCGACGTCATCGTCATCCCCACGAACCGCCCGATGAAGCGGGTCGAAGAGCCCGACCTCGTCTACCGTACCGAGGGCGAGAAGTGGAGCGCGATCGTCGATGACATCATCGCGCGCCAGAACGAGGGCCGTCCGGCGCTGGTCGGCACGGTCTCAATCGAGAAGTCGGAGCGCCTGTCGGGGATGCTCAAGAAGCGCGGCGTCAAGCACGTCGTGCTCAACGCCAAGTATCACGCGCAGGAAGCCGAGATCGTCGCCCAGGCGGGCCGCCGGGCCGGGGTCACGATCGCCACCAACATGGCCGGTCGCGGCACCGACATCCTGCTCGGCGGCAACGCCGAGCACATGGCGCGTCAGCAGGCCATTGCCGAAGGCGTCGCCGAGAGAGTCGTGAAGGGCGAGGAGAAGTACGTCGACGACGAGGAGTTCGTCAACTTCTTCATGGTCGACAGCTTCTACCGCCTGAAGACGTCGGACTGGGACCGCATCTACGGCCACTTCAGGCAGCTGTGCGGAGACGAGCACAAGGACGTCGTATCGCTCGGCGGTCTGCACATCGTCGGCACCGAGCGCCACGAGGCGCGCCGCATCGACAACCAGCTTCGGGGCCGCGCCGGGCGCCAGGGGGATCCGGGCTCGTCTCGGTTCTATCTCTCGCTCGAAGACGACCTGATGCGCATCTTCGGCTCGGACCGCATCGCGGGCCTGATGCAGCGGCTGGGCATGGAAGAGGGCGTCCCCATCGAGCATGGCATGGTGACGCGGGCCATCGAGCGGGCGCAGCGGCAGGTGGAAGGCCAGAACTTCTCGGTCCGCAAGCACCTGCTCGAGTACGACGACGTGATGAACAAGCAGCGGGAGAGTGTCTACACGCTGCGCCGCGAAATCCTGGAGGGGCACGTCCACATCACGGAGGAGGACGTCACCGACAGCCGCGGCTACGTGATGGCCACAGCCGAGGAGCTCCTCGATTCGCGGATGGACCAGTTCGCGAGCGCCGAGGATGACGCCGGCGATTGGGACATCCCAGCCCTGCAACGCGAGCTATCGCAACTCTTCGCCTTGGGCGACGACGACTACCGCGCCATCGAGTTCGACCAGCTGAACGCCGGCGAGCTCCGCGACGCGTTGTGGGCGCGGATCCAGGCGAAGTACACCGAGAAGGAGCACATCGTCCCGCGCGACATCCTCACCCGGGTCGAGCGCGACATCATGCTGCAGATCGTCGATCAGCAGTGGAAGGACCACCTCTACTCGCTCGATCACCTCAAGGAAGGCATCGGCCTGCGCGGCTACGGCCAGCGCGATCCGCTGGTCGAGTACAAAAAAGAAAGCTTTACGCTGTTCCAGGACATGAGGGCGCGTATCGAAGAGGAGATCGTCCGCTATCTCTGGTGGCTGCGGCCGGTGGTCGAGGGTGGAGACGCGGCCCCGCCCGTTCGCACCCCCCGACCGGCGGCGAGGCGGACGGCCCTCAACTACAACAACCCGTCCGAGGAGTCGACGTCGGTCTTCGCGCCCAGCCGCGCCGCGGCGGCGGCGCCGGTGCCGGTCGGCGAATTCAGCGGCAGCGCGCCCCGGCCGGCCCGGGTAGGCGGCGACGATGCGCCGGTGAAGACGGTAAAGCGCGACGAGCCGAAGATCGGCCGCAACGACCCGTGCTGGTGCGGGTCCGGCAAGAAATTCAAGAAGTGTCATGGGGCGGCGTAATCGATGAGCATTCAACTCAAGGAAGAACGAACCCTTGCCACGCGCCTCGATACGGCGCTCACCACCGCGCTCACCTTCGACGACATCCTGCTCGTCCCCCGCCACTCCACGGTCCTGCCCGCCCAGGTGGACGTCGGCACCAGGCTCACGCGAAACATCCGCCTCAACGTGCCGCTGCTCAGCGCCGCCATGGACACCGTCACGGAGTCCGAGATGGCCATCGCGATGGCGCAGCAGGGCGGCCTCGGTGTGATTCACAAGAACCTGTCCATCGAAGAGCAGGCCTCCGAAGTCGACCGCGTGAAGCGCTCCGAGAGCGGGATGATCGTCAACCCGATCACGCTCTCCCCCACCGCGCGGATCTACGAGGCGCTCGAGCTGATGCGCCGCTACCGCATCTCGGGTGTGCCCATTACGGAAGACGGCAGCAAGGAAGGGCGGCTCGTCGGCATCCTGACCAACCGCGATCTCCGCTTCGAGACCAACGTCGACCGGCCGGTCTCAGAGGTGATGACCAGGGAGCGGCTGTTCACGGTGCCGGTGGGCACCACGCTCGACCAGGCCCGGGCCATCCTGCACCAGGCAAAGGTCGAGAAGCTCCTGGTCGTCGATGCCGACTACCGCCTCAAGGGCTTGATCACGGTCAAGGACATCCAGAAGGCAATCAGGTACCCGAACGCGTGCAAGGACTCGCTCGGCCGCTTGCGCTGCGGCGCTGGGGTGGGCGTCGCGCGCGACACGGTGCAGCGCGCCGAAGCGCTGGTCCACGCGCACGTCGACGTGCTTGTGATCGACACCGCCCACGGGCATTCCCAGGGCGTCCTCGACATGGTGAAGACGCTCCGCCGCGCGTTCCCCGATGTGGATGTCGTCGCCGGCAACGTCGCGACGGCCGAGGCGACCGACGCCTTGATCGGGCTCGGCGTGGACGCCGTCAAGGTCGGCATCGGGGCCGGCTCCATCTGCACGACCCGCATCGTTGCCGGCATCGGCGTACCGATGATCACGTCCGTCGCCGAATGCGCCGCGGCGGCCGCCCGGCACGACATCCCGGTCATCGCCGACGGCGGCATCCGCTTCTCCGGCGACGTCGTGAAGGCGCTGGCTGTCGGCGCGAGCTCGGTGATGATCGGAAACCTGTTCGCGGGCACTGACGAGAGCCCGGGGGAGCTCATCCTCTACCAGGGGCGCACGTTCAAGGAGTACCGCGGGATGGGATCGATCGGCGCGATGCGCAAGGGCTCGCGCGACCGCTACTTCCAGGACGACTTCGAGCTCGAAAGCGGCTCCAGTCCCGCGGGCAAGGGCATGGAGAAACTCGTCCCCGAAGGGATCGAAGGCCGCGTGCCTCACAAGGGCAGCATGTCGATGGTGGTCCACCAGCTCGTTGGCGGCCTCCGCGCCGGCATGGGCTATTGCGGCGCCCCGACTATCGAGGACTTGCAGCGCGACGCGAAGTTCATCCGCATCACCAACGCCGGCTACCGCGAGAGCCACGTCCACGACGTCACGATTACGAAGGAATCCCCGAACTACAGGACGGAGTAACACGAAGGACACGAAGAAGGCACGAAGGACACGAAAACGTTCCTCGTGCTCTTCGTGAGACCCACCTCAGTCTTCGTGAACTTCGTGTCTCGTGATCACCCGTTCGTCGCCACCGGCGTCGTCGATTCGAATGTGAATCGCGCCCGGCACCCCGCGCGTCAGACGCTCGGGCCACTCCACCGCCACTACACCCGCCGTGGCCAGGTCGTCGTCGAGGCCAATCTCGGCCAGGTCGACCGAATCAAGCCGATACAGATCCACGTGAATCAGGGGAAGCCGCCCACCACGATATTCGTGGACGAGCGTGAAGGTGGGACTGGTGACCTGATCGCCGTCGAGGCCGAGGCCCTCGGCCAGGCCTCGGACAAATGCGGTCTTGCCCGCGCCGAGGTCGCCGGACACCAGGAGAACCTCCCCAGGGTGCAGTGTGGGGGCCACTCGAGCGGCGATCCTGCGCGTCTCGTCCTCGGACGAGGACCGCAGCGTCTCGGCCATCACTCGGACGCGGGTTGCGCGACGCGTCGGCGCGCGGTCAGCTCGAGGAGGGCATCGCCGATGTGGTCGGCGAGATCGCCGGCCACCATCGACACTTCTCCCGTGTCCGCGTCGGCGAGCTCACCGGCCGCGCCATGGAGGTACACGGCAACGCGACAGGCAGCCTCGGCGTCGAGCAGCTGTGCAAGCCAGGCGGCCACCATGCCGGTCAACACGTCGCCGGTGCCTCCGGTGGCCATCCCGGGCGAGCCCGTCGGGTTGACGAAGACCGGCCCCTCGGGCGTGGCGATCAGCGTGCGGTAGCCCTTGAGCACCACGTAGACGTGATGGCGGCGCGCGAAGTCCTGCGCCATGCCGAGCCGGTCGGCCTGCACGTCGTCGGTCGTGCAGCCCATCAGCCGCGCCATTTCACCGGGATGTGGCGTGATGATCACGTCGCGGCCCTCGCGGCCCTGCAGCACCGCGGGCTCGTCGGCCAGCGCATTGAGCGCGTCGGCATCGAGCACCAGCGGCAGCTCGCTCCTCTCGACCAGCTCCCGCACGAAGGTAGAGACGCCCTCGCCCCGCCCGAGCCCCGGCCCGACGGCGATAACGTCGGCGTTGATGCCGAGGATGGCTTCAGCAGCCGCGAAATGCACTGTGCCGTTGGCCGTCTCCTCGAGCGCCTCGGTCATGTACTCGCGCCCGTAGGCCGCGATGATCGGCAGGCACGACCGTGGGCAGGCGACGGTCACGAGCCCGGCGCCCGAGCGCAGCGCGCCGTCGGCCGCGAGCGCCGCCGCGCCGGTCTTCCCCAGCGAGCCGGCCACGAGCAGCACGCGCCCGAAGTCGCCTTTGTGGGCATCTGGCGCGCGAGGCGGGATGATCGGCCGGAGCGCATCACGCGTGATCAACTCGATGCGCGGGCCCTCGAGCTGTTCCACGACGCCCGCCGGAATCCCGATGTCGGCGATGACCACCTCGCCCGACTTCTGCTCGGCCGGCGGCAGCACGAGCGGCAGCTTGGGCGCGCCGAGCGTGACCGTGACCGACGCCTCGATGCAGTCACCGATCAGCTCGGGCGTGTCGGCTGACATGCCGGACGGCAGATCGATCGATACGATCGGAATGCCGCTGGCGTTGAGGTCGGCGACGACGGTCTGGTGGAGCCCCTGGAGCGGGGTGCTCAGCCCGGTGCCGAACATTGCGTCGATCACGAGGTCGTGAGGGCTGACCTCGGAGAAGTGCAGCTCCCAGGCGCTCTCATCGGCGACCTCGACGACCGTCACTCCGAGCCGTCCGAGGATGTCGAGATTGATGCGCGCGTCGCCCTTGACCTCGGCGACACGGCCGACCAGGAAGACCGAGGTGTCGACGCCGCGTTGAAACAGCGTGCGCGCGACCACGAAACCGTCGCCCCCGTTATTGCCCTTGCCCGCCACGATCGCGACACTCCGCTCGGCGAGGTCGTCGTAAAGCGACTCCAGCGCGGCCACGACCTGCCGGCCGGCATTCTCCATCAACACTACCGACGGAATCCCGACATCGTGGATGGTGGCCCGGTCGGCCTCCCGCATCTGCGCCGCGTTTAGGATCCGCATCGGGTCTTGGTTCTGAGCTTACGTTGTGCCTTTTCTGGCTTCTCGCTTCTCTTGCCAGTTCCTCATGCGTAAGTCTCCACCGGCGGGCACACGCACATGAGGTTGCGATCGCCGTACGGGTTGTCGATGCGGCCGACCGATGGCCACACCTTGTTCGTCTTGACCCACTCGAGCGGATACGCCGCCTTCTCCCGGGAGTAAGAGTGTGTCCAGGAGTCGGCGGTGACGGCCGCCGCAGTGTGCGGCGCATTCTTGAGGACGTTGTCCTCTGAATCCGCGGCGCCGCTCACCACTTCCTCGATCTCGTGGCGGATGGCGATGAGCGCCTCGCAGAAGCGATCGAGCTCAGCCTTCGGCTCGCTCTCGGTCGGCTCGATCATCAGCGTGCCGGCGACCGGAAACGACACGGTCGGCGCGTGGAATCCGTAGTCCATCAGCCGCTTGGCGACGTCGATCTCGTCCACCCCCCTGGCCTTGAACGCACGCAGGTCGAAGATCATCTCGTGAGCGACGCGGCCGTTCTCGCGCGTGTAGAGCACCGGGTAATGCTGCTCGAGCCGCGCCTTGATGTAGTTGGCGTTGAGGATGGCATGACGGGTCGCGTCGGTCATACCCTCCGCGCCCAGCATCCGGACATAGCCGTAGGAGATCAACAGGATGCTGGCGCTGCCCCACGGCGCGGCGGAGATCGCCGGCAGTGCCTGGTCGCCGCCCACCTTTGCCAGCGGGTGGCCGGGGAGGTACGGCGCGAGGTGTGCCGCGACGCCGATCGGGCCCATGCCGGGGCCGCCCCCGCCGTGCGGGATGGCGAAGGTCTTGTGCAGGTTCAGGTGGCAGACGTCCGCGCCGATGGTAGCGGGGCTGGTGAGCCCGACCTGCGCGTTCATGTTGGCGCCGTCCATGTAGACCTGGCCGCCGTGCTGATGCACGACATCGCAGATCTCCTTGATCGCGTCCTCGAACACGCCGTGCGTGGACGGATAGGTGATCATCAGGCCTGCCAGCTTGTCTCCGTGGGTGGCGGCCTTGGCCTTCAGGTCGGTCACATCGACATTGCCGTTGGACGCCGTGCCCACGACCACCACTCGAAAACCGGCCATGATGGCGCTGGCCGGGTTGGTGCCATGCGCGGACGCCGGGATGAGCACGACGTCACGGTGGCCCTGGCCGCGCGTCTGGTGATAGGCGCGAATCACCGCCAGGCCGGCGAACTCCCCCTGGGCGCCGGAGTTGGGCTGCAGTGACACGGCGGCGAAGCCGGTAATCTCGCAGAGCGCCGCCTCCAGTTCCTCGCACACCTGCAGGTAGCCCAGGATCTGGCTCGCCGGCGCGAACGGGTGCATCCGCGAGAATGCCGGCCACGAGACCGGATACATCTCGCTCGCCGCGTTCAGCTTCATGGTGCACGAGCCGAGCGGAATCATCGACGTGTCCAGGCCGATGTCCTTCCGCTCGAGCTGACGGAGGTAGCGCATCATCTCCGTCTCGGAGTGATGGCGGTTGAAGACGGGGTGTATCAGGTACGGAGTGGTGCGGCGGAGCCATGCCGGCAGATCCGAGGCCGGGTCGTCGCTGGCGCTGAGCGCCACGGTGCCTGGTCGGCCCGACGCCTCCGCGCAGATCATGAGAATGGCGAGCAGGTCGTCCAGTGTGGCCGTTTCGTCCAGGGCGATGCCGAATTCGGTCTCGCCGGCGCGGCGGAAGTTCATGCCGCGCGCCTCCGCTGCGGCGTGAATGGCGGACACTTGCGACGCGTCAGCGCCGATCCTGATCGTATCGAAGAACAACGCGTTGTGCTGACTGTAGCCGAGGGCGGTGAGCGCATCCGCCAGCGCCCGGGCCATCCCGTGCACGCGCATGGCAATGGCGCGCAACCCTTCGGGGCCGTGATACACGGCGTACATCGCCGCCATGTTCGCCAACAGCGCCTGCGCCGTGCAGATGTTCGAGGTCGCCTTCTCGCGACGGATGTGCTGCTCGCGCGTCTGCAGCGCCATGCGGAACGCGGTGTGGCCCTGCGCGTCCACCGACACCCCGATGATCCGCCCCGGCATGTGCCGCACGTGCTCCTGTCGGGTGGCAAAGAACGCAGCGTGCGGGCCACCGAACCCGAGCGGTACGCCGAAGCGTTGCGAGTTGCCGAACACGACGTCGGCGCCCATCTCTCCGGGCGGGGTGACGATGGCCAGGGCGAGTAAGTCCGTCGCGACCGCTACCAGGACTCCGGCCGCATGCGCCCGCTGGATGAAGGGCCGGATGTCGTCGAGACGGCCGGCCTCGTCCGGATATTGCATCAGCGCGCCGAAGACCAGGCCGTCGAACGCCATCGCATCCGCCGGTCCGACGCGCAACTCGATCCCCAGCGGCTCGGCTCGACTCCGCAGGACGTCAAGCGTCTGTGGATAGACGCGGTCCGATACCAGGAACACGCCGGAGTGATCGCCGACCTTCTTGGTCTGCACGCGGTGCAGCAGGGCCATCGCCTCGCCCGCCGCCGTGCCTTCGTCGAGGAGCGACGCGTTGGCCACTTCCATGCCCGTGAGGTCGGTGACCAGCGTCTGGAAGTTCAGCAGCGACTCCAGCCGGCCCTGCGCGATCTCGGCCTGGTATGGCGTGTAGGGCGTGTACCAGCCCGGGTTCTCGAACAGGCAGCGCTTGATCACGCTGGGTGTGAGAGTGTCGTAGTAGCCGAGGCCGATGAAGCTGCGCGCCACGACGTTCCGCCGGCCCAGGGCCTCCAGCCGGGCGAGGTAAGTGGACTCGCTCTCGGCCGGCGGCAGTGACAGTGGCCTCTTCAGGCGGATGCTGGAGGGTATGACCTCGTCGATCAGTTGATCCAGCGAGGGAGCGCCCACCTGTTCCAGCATGTCGTCGCGGTCGCTGCCGCGCGGGCCGTTGTGCCGAGGCGCAAACCTGTCGAGCGGTGCGAAGGTGCTCACTTGGCCAGCAGCGCCTCGTAAGCCGCCGCGTCCATGAGGGCATCCGCGTCGCCGGCATTGGCAAGCTTCACCTTCACCATCCAACTTTCGTGCGGCTTGCTGTTCACGTCGTCCGGCCGGTCCTTCAGCCCGGTGTTGACCTCCAGCACCTCACCGCTGACTGGTGCGAACAGCTCCGACACTGCCTTCACCGATTCGATCGTGCCGAATACCTGCCCCGCGGTGAGCGCGGCACCCACCTCGGGCAGCTCGACGTAGACCACGTCACCCAGCTGTTGCTGGGCGAAGTCGGTGATGCCCACCGCGCCGGTATCGCCCTCGAGGCGAATCCATTCGTGCTCTTTGGTGTACTTCAGGTCGGTCGGGTACGCCATGTTCCGCTAGCCTCTCTTCCCGCGTTTGTAGAACGGCATCGGGACGACCACGGCCTTCGCGCGCCGGCCGCGGATGTCCACCTCCAGCGCCGTGCCAGGCGCCGCCAGGGCGGGCGGCACGTACGCCATGCCGATGGCCTTCTTGAGGAATGGCGTCTGCGTCCCGCTGGTGACGACACCGACTGCCTGCCCGTCGTGATAGACCGTGTGGCCGTGCCGCGCGATGGCCCGGTCGACCACCTCGAAGCCCACCAGCTTGCGCGCGACGCCACCAGCCTTCTGTGCGTGCAGGACGTCCCGGCCGAGGAACGCCTCCTTCTTCCACCCGACGATCCAGCCCAGATCCGCTTCGAGGACGGTGGCGGTCTCGTCCATGTCGTTGCCAAACAGGCGCATCGACGCTTCCAGGCGGAGCGTGTCGCGCGCCCCGAGCCCGGCCGGGATCAGGCCCATCGGCTTCCCGGCCGCCAGCACGGCGTCCCAGACGCGCGAACCCATTGCCGCCGGCACCATGACCTCGAACCCGTCCTCGCCGGTATAACCGGTGCGCGACACCGTGCCCCGGATGCCGGCGATCTCGCCGTGCGCGAACCAGTAGTACTTGATCGCAGGCAGGTCGATGGCCGTGAGGGTTTGCAGGATCTCCTCGGCGCGCGGCCCCTGGATGGCGATGAGCGCGTAGCGATCGCTCGAGTTGACGACCGCGATGCCCGGGACCTTTTCCTGGGCGCGCGACGCGATCCACGGCACGTCCTTGTCGATGTTTCCGGCGTTGATGACCAGCAGGTAGTGCGAGGGACCGAAGCGGTAGACGAGCAGGTCGTCGACGAAGGTCCCTTCGGGCGTCGTCAGTGCAGAGTACTGGATCTGACCTACCTCCAGCTTGGCTGCATCATTGGACGTGATGTGCTGCACGGCCTCGAGCGCGCCGGCGCCGGCGATCTCCACCTCGCCCATGTGCGAGACGTCGAACAGGCCCGCGGCAGTCCGCACCGCCATGTGCTCGGCCGTGATGCCGGAGTATTCCACCGGCATGTCCCAACCGCCGAAGGGCACCATCCGGGCGCCAAGGGCGACGTGTGCGGCGTGCAGGGGTGTCTTCTTGAGGGGAACGGAAGCCGCGTCGGTCATGTGAGGTCGGTGACTCGCGCCCTATGGCGCAAGCCCTGACACGGTACTATGCCGTCCCCTCAGAATCAAGAATCCGAGTCTCGGCCACGCCGGTCCGAGTATGCCACCCACGCCGCCGCACCGCCGGCCAGCGAGTAGGCCACGGGCACGACACACCGGCGTGACCGCGGCCACAGAGACTGCAGCACGGCAATTGCGACAAGGACGGGGACCCGACAACAATCTACCTGTTCGCGACAACCCGGTAGCTCAACACTCGCGCGCATCGATCCGGTCGACAGGAGACGCATTTGGTGCCGCCATCGCCAAGGGCGCCGCACGCGCACGATCGGGAAGCAGACGCGGCGCCGACTGTCGATTTCGTATCACACGCTCAACGCGTATCTCGCGTATCAGTCGGCGGCAAGCCTCGCGCTTGTTGCCACCCGCTCGCTCCAGTACCAGCCGCGCGTAGCGGCTACCCCACGCGCGCATGCTGTGGTCCTCTTGCGCCGAGGGCATCAGGATCTCGGCGTAGTCGCCGCGCAGGCTTGCGGGCAGGTCGTCGAGCCGAATCTGGCGCGACTCGGCAAGGGCCACCGCGCCTTCGATCATGCGCTCGAGCTCACGAACGTTGCCGGGCCAGTCGTACGCCATGAGCGCGTCGACTGCGGCCGCCGTCATCGTGTAGCGCCCGCGATTCTGATGGCGGGCGAGAAAATGCTGCGTGAGCTCGAGGACGTCGGTCTTGCGGAATCGCAGCGGCGGCACGTGCACCTCCACCCCGCTCAACCGATAGAAGACGTCGGCACGAAATATCCGATTGGCGACCAGGCCCGCCAGGCTCCGGTTCGTTGCGGCCACGATTCGCACGTCGACGCGGCGGCCGCCGGTACCACCGACCCGCTCCACCGTGAGGTCCTGAAGGGCGCGCAGCAGCTTGGCCTGGGCGGAGAGCGACAGGTCCGAGACTTCATCGAGGAAGAGCGTGCCTCCATCGGCGTGCTCGAACTTCCCCCGGCGGCCGCGCACGCCCGTGGCCGTGCGCTCTTCGATCCCGAACAACTCGGCCTCCAGCAGCGTCTCGACCAGCGCGGCGCAATTGATGGCTACGAACGGACCGTGTCGTCGGCGGCTGCTCGCGTGGATCTGACGCGCCACCAACTCCTTGCCCACACCGCTCTCACCCTCGATGAGGATGGTGAAGTCCGTCGAGGCGACGCGTTCCACGCGGTCGCGCAAGGATTGCATCACTTCACTCGATCCGACGAGAGGCCCCGTATCAGCATGGTCCGAGGCGCGCGTCGAGGAGACGAGCGCGGCTCCGCGATCGCCGGCCATGACGAGGGCCGCAAGCGACGCCGCGCTTTCGAGGAGCTGACACGTCCACTCGTCCGGCCGCTGGCCGCCGCCAAAGGACACCTCGACTACGGGTTGCCTGCCTCCCCGCCGCCACGGCGCCGCAAACGCCGCGTAGTCGCCAGCGACCACCGGGTGGCCCAGCCGGATGCCATCGTTCTCCACCACTTGCACGTGACGCGCCTCAGTGAGCCGGGTGAGGCGCGTGCACAATTCAGGGAGCAGGTCGACGCCGGCGCCAACGTGCGCGAGCGCGGCCGCCACCTGCCGGACAAGCGCATGAAGTCCGGGCCGGCGGTCCGCGCGACGAGGCCGGCGATGAAGGGGAACGAGGGCCGTGGATTCCATGGGTGAACAATTCTCCAAGTGGGATGCCAATCGCCCTCGTTGACGCAACTGGAACTCCGAACGAGACTTAGGTGGGTTGATCCTCGTGCATCAGTCCGAGGGACGGGTAGTGTCTACCCAAATCGCCGCTTCCGGAGGGCGGCTGGGTAGTCACTACCCGTCGCTCGCCGACGAGACGATGGTTTCGAAGGCGATGGCGCCGCGGAAGCTGAGTGGCTGCAGGGTGATGACCTGGCAGCGCTCCACCGTCCCGGGTACGACCTGCTTCTGGTCTGTGCCTGCCGTCACCAGTTGCAACTCCGCCCGTCGCCCTGGCCGGAGCCGTGCCTGGGACTCGACCAGGGCGCCGAAGGGACCGATGTTGACAATGCGGACGAGGAGGCCCGGCCGGAGCACGGCCTCCCCCGCCCAGCCGGCGATATCCGGGGCCCCGCGGCCGGCGCGGCGACGCTCGGAGGCGTGCCTCATGGCCACCACAGGGCCGAGGCGGGGTCGTAGCGAAGCACCCGGAGGCGCCCGGTGCTGCCCGTGATTCGAACGGCCAGTTGCGGGCCGCCTGCCGAGGCGACATACAAGGTGCCGCTGGTGAGGCTGCCGGTGGGCGAGCACGAGATGAGCGTCGTTGATCCGATCCGGAGCGGATCCGTGCCGGCCTCGAGCCATGTCGACCCGCCGGCATCGAGCACGCGCTGATTCAGACGGAGGCTCACGCCAGCGGCGTGCGCGCCAATCGAATCGGGCGGGCCGACGGCCGGGTCCAAGCCCTGATCGATGTCCCTGGTGAGTACGCCGTTTCCGTTTCCGTCCACGAACAGTTGCATCGACGCGTCGGCGTCGCCGAGGTTGACCCGAAGAGCGACGAAAGCGCCGCGGCGAAGAGCCTCGAGTTGTGCGTGCGCGATCCGGGCGGCGACATACTGACCGCCGACCCAGGTGCGCTCGTGCTCGAGCGTGCCGGCGACCACCGGAATGGTGGTCGCCGATACCAGGGCGCCAAGCGCCAGCGCCGGCAACAGGTCGATGAGCGCCGCACCCCGCGCGCTAGCGAGTGCCACCTGCCTTCTCCGTCTTGGGTGGCGCCACCGTGATGAGCGGCTTGAGCCGGAGGAAGCTCTTCTCGCCGATGCCCTTCACGTTCATCAGCTCCTCGATCTTCTTGAACGAGCCGTTCTTCTGCCGGTACTCGATGATGCGCTCGGCGGTGCGGCGGCCGACGCCGGGCAATGACTCGAGATCAGTCACGGTCGCGCTGTTCAGATCGACCGTCGCCGCCTTCGTCATCGTCGCGGGTTGCTGCGCCAGCGCATCGGGCACCGCGGCCGTGAGCAGCGCACCCATCAACAGCCCTGCAAGCACTCTCTTCTTCATGGATCCTCCAGTCGCACGCCATGTGCGGAAGCGACCGGACGGCTCTGACGGTTGCAAGCGGAGGTCAGGGGCGCCAGCGAATGTGCCAGTGCCGTGCCGGTCGGCGCCTGCCGGAGCAAGCGCGGGGCCGGCTGACCGGCAATGCGCCAAGTGATTCGCCGCGCGTCACTTGCGGCATTCGAGGCGAATCAGCGGGTCCGCGGCGAGGCGATGGGATGACAACCGTGGTTGCCTGGGAGGAAAAGCGCCGCGGGCTTTCCCGAGGAAAGCGGCGGGATGCATGCAGGCAACGCCCGTTGCGCGAAAGGCAACGGACGTTGACGTGCCGGAACGCCGTGACGAAAGAAAATCAGGCGCTGAGCGCGGCGACGGTCATGAATGGCTCGAGCGCCTGCAGAT
>DATLLC010000097.1:0-2435 GCA_035538015.1 Vicinamibacterales bacterium | reverse complement strand
CCTGCAGCAAGCCGTGGAGCTCCTCAGCCGCCAGCCCGGTCCCGAGTCGACGTGGCTGAAGTCAGCTCGCGAGGATCTGGCGTCGGTTCGGCGGAGCGCCGACGGGACCGCGCCGGACGGCGGTGTGTCCCACAGCAGATCTTCGACTCGCCCGCGTTCACCTGGCCGCCTGACGGTGCGACCCGGCCGTTGCCGCTGCGGACGTGCCCGGTTCCGTCTTGCTGCGGCATGGTCGCCCTCAGCAGTCAACGTCCGGTTTCCGCGTGCGGGGCGTGAACGGGCTTCGACTCTGGCGACCAGCGCTGCCGGAGATACACGGCCAGCCAGACCATGGAGGCGATGGCCAGAAACTCGCTCTGCCAGTTCTGGAACGATTCGAACCAGAAGCGGGACGACCAGAGGTAATCCGCCAGCTCCGGTCGCGGCTTGCCATGAATCAGTTGATCCGCTGCGTAGTCGAAGAACCCGCCAGCGGCGTGGCCCATCCACGAAACGAGGAACAACGCCACGAATGCCAGCCCCAGCGAGTGTTCGTAGATCCGGAGCATCCAGCCGCCGCGCCGGACGGGCCACGGTGCGTCGGGCGCGTTCCGAAAATCACGCGGGTCGAGATCCACCGGCTCCCGGGCACCAGGTCGCCGCGATTCGGGCGAACCCTTCTGCACCAGGAAGGTCGTCAACAACACGAACACCGCCATCTGCAGGAACTCGCTCTCCCAGTTCTCGAAGATGGCCTCGTAGGGATGGCCGGTCTCGAGATATTCGGAGAGCGTGACGGCAGGACGGTCATGATCCCGACGCTCCGCGTTGAACTCGGAGAGACCTGTCCAGAGCTGTGCCGCGAGAGACAGCAGGAACATCGCCATGAGTGTCAGCGTGAGGGCGCGGTCACGGAGCCACTGCACGGTTCCTCCTCTGTCCCGGTCGGGCCATGGATGTCCTTCAGACGCTGGCGCTCGCATCCGCCCGCGGGCGGCCGGTCCCGCGGCCCGTTCGAGTCGTCCGCGGCGGATGCCGTGAACGCCGAAGCAGGACGCGAGGCCGACCGCCGTGACGAACGCTGCCGATCAGGTCCGAGGCTGTGGTGGTGGCCAGCTCAGCGCCTCGTGGCGCGTCCTTTGGCCGCGCCGCCCTTCATCGCGCCCCCGCCAACCGTCGCGGCCTCGTCCACGCCCGCGCCGTTGCCGGGATGGGCGGCCTTAGCGGCGCTCTGGTTGATACCGCCTTCGGCCAGGCTGGACAGCTTCTCGTCGGCTGCTTTCTCCTCCTCCAGGGTCTCCTGAAGGAGATCCGCGGCCTCGGAGTGGCCCATCGCTTTGGCCCACGCGACCAGCGTGCCGTAGGCGGCCATCTCGTAATGCTCGGCTCGCTGACCAGCGGCAATGAGGCACGCATCCATCGTGTCGTCATCCAGGTCTTCTTCCATGATCGACTTGCCTTCCTCGATAATCCCGGCGATGCCGTCGCAATGCTTGCCGCGTGCTCTTTCTTCGAGATTTTCGAAGACTTGCTCCAGGCGCTCGATCTGTCCCTGGGTCTCTTCAAGATGCGATTCGAAAGCTTCCCTGAGCTGTGGCGATCGTGCCGCCTTGGCGAGCTTCGTCAGCGCTTTGGTGAGCTGCCGCTCGGCATCGTAGGTGTCGCGCAGTTCGTCGATGAACGCATCGTGCAGGGTTCCGGCTTCAGCCATGTGGACTTCTCCGTATTGCCAAGTTCCTCATCCATTCGATCCCGGCCCGAGCCCCTCTCGGAAAACAGGTCGTGAGGTCGTCGCCAATCTGCCGGAGCATTTCGTGTACCAGGTTCGCCGCTGCACTGACGAAGTGGTGGATTGCCGAGCGCGCCGAAGGTGGGCCTGAAGACGGACACGATAGGAAGGTCAAGGGACACCGAGGTCGGCGCCAACTCAACAGATCACACCTGCGCGCTGCTGACGAGCGGGCGAGCCTTCGCGCATAGGCCATGGTTGTGCCCAGGGGAAACTGGTGGGCCGGCGTGACGTAGACGAAGCGCGGCGCACCTGACTGCGGAGGGATGGTCATGCCGGCGTGGTCCACGGGCACGAACCCGACCCGCGCACCTGCAGCCGCGAAGGCGCGGAGCGCACCCGGGTACCCTGGCTCCTCCATCAGCACGCGCTCGCCTGGACTGACGAGAAGGCGGGCGACCATCGCCAGCGCCTCCTGGACTCCGGAGACGATGACGACCTGCTCGGTGACGCAGTTCACCCCGCGTGACCGCCTCAGGTAATCGGCCACGACCTCACGGAGGGGCCGATATCCCGACACATCGCAGCCCGTCAGGTCACGGATTGATGCACGCCGGACTCGCCGAGCCGCCACGCGCGCCCAGAGCGCCGTCGGAAACAGATCCAGCGCGGGCAGGTTCGTTACGAAGGGTCGCCGGACGGCGGTGAACCGGATGAACGGCTCGAG
>DATLLC010000096.1:0-5730 GCA_035538015.1 Vicinamibacterales bacterium | reverse complement strand
TCACGTTTCTGTCGGGCTGGTGTACAGGCAGGCTTATACCAGATACTCGTCCCAGCTGGCGGCGGCGGCGACAAACAGCTGGGTGCCTCAGCAGCTTACGGTGGACCTGGAGGTTGTCATGCGTGTGCATGTCGCGTTGCTCGCTTCGGTTGCCTGCCTCGCGGTCCTCATCGAGGGTGCGCGGCCCACGCTCGGCGCTCAGAGCGAGCCGCGCGTCGCCCTGACTGGCCGTGTCAGCTCCGCCGAAGAGGGACCTATGGAAGGGGTGCTCGTGAGCGCGAAGCGGGCCGGCTCCACCGTCACCACCACGGTTGTGACCGACCGTGAGGGGCGCTATCGGTTTCCCAGGGCACGGCTCGAGCCCGGTGCCTACGACCTCCGCATCCGGGCCATCGGCTACGACCTCGAAACCGCGGGTCAAGCGACGCTGGGAGCCGAGCAAACGACGATGCTCGACTTGACACTCACGAAAACGCGCGACCTCGCATCCCAGTTGACCAACGCCGAGTGGCTGGCGAGTTTCCCGGGCACCGACGATCAGCGGACATCGATCCGCGGCTGCGCCCACTGCCATACGCTGGAGCTCATCACCCGGTCGCGCCACGACGCGAACGGCTTCGTGCCCGTCATCGAGCGGATGGCCGGCTACCCACCGCTCGCCTTTCCGTTGATGCCGCAGCGAACGCCTGCGGCGCGGATCGGCGGCGGCGTGGTGTCGGCCGAGCGACAGCTGTCGTCGTGGCGCCGCCAGGCCGAGTACCTGAGCACCCTCAATCTGAGCTCGACTTCGACCTGGCGCTACGCGCTGAAGACACTGCCGCGCCCGTCGGGTGAGGCCACCCGGGTCATCTACACCGAGTACGACCTGCCGCGCAGGACGCGGCAGCCACACGACGTCATCGTCGATGCCGCGGGGATGGCGTGGTATGCGAGCTTCGGCGAGCAGATCCTGGGCAAGCTCGATCCGAGAACGACGCAGGTGACCGAGTATCAGATCCCGCTGCTCAAACCGGGCGCACCAACGGGCATTCTCGGGATGCGTTTCGACCAGGACCAGAATCTCTGGCTCGCAATGCAGTTTCAGGGCGGCATCGCCAAGTTCGACAGGAAGACGGAAAGATTCCAGACGTGGAGTCTGCCTCCTGAGCTGAACGGCGATCACGTGCAGATCAACCAGGTGAGTCCCGATCAGCATCATGTCGACGGCAAGGTGTGGCTCCAGGATGCGGGCACCTACCGAGTCTTTCGGCTCGACGTCAAGTCGGGACGCTTCGAGGTGTTCGAGCCCTACAAGATTCCACGCCCCAACGTCTACGACGTGATCCCGGACTCCAGCAACAACGGCTACTTCCTGGTGATGGGCGCTGAGGAAGTCGGCAGGATCGACGCCGTGACCGGCGCGATCGAGATCTTCAAGACACCGACTCCGGGCTCGGGACCGCGCCGCGGCATGATGGATGCGCAAGACCGCCTCTGGTTCGGTGAGAACCGGTCGGATTCCATCGGCATGTTCGACACCCACACCCGTCGTTTCCAGGAGTGGAAGCCACCGACGCCGGGCACCTGGCCGTACGACGTGACCGCCGATCGAAACGGAGAAGTCTGGTCGGGAGGGGAGTACAGCGATCGAATCCTGCGGCTCGATCCGAAGACCGGTCGCTTCATCGAGTACTTGCTGCCGGCGCAGACCAACGTGCGGCGCGTCTTCGTGGACAACTCGACCGACCCGATCACGTTCTGGGTGGGCAGCAACCACGCTGCGTCGATCGTCAAGCTCGAGCCCGTCGACACGTCGATGCGACCGTCGAGACGATGACCGCCATGCTCGATCGCAGTCGGCGGGAACTGATTCTCGGCGTGCTGGCGTCGCTGGGGCTGCGCGCCACGCTCCGTGGCAGTGAGACCGGCTCTGTGGCACAAACGGCCGGAAAGCCCTTCCGCATCGACGTGCACCATCACTTCGCGCCGCCGGCCTGGGTGGCCGAGGTGAAGGGGCGCCCGCTGCTGCAGCCGGCGAACACCACGTGGACGCCGGCCCAGTCAATCGACGACATGGATCGTGGCGGCGTTGCGGCAGCCGTCGTATCGATCACGAATCCCGGGCTCTGGTTCGGCGACGCGGCGGTGACACGGCGTCTCGCGCGTGCGTGCAATGAATTCGGGGCGACGCTGGTGCAGGACCATCCCACGCGCTTCGGCTTGTTCGCCGCCATGCCTATGCCGGACGTCGATGCCACGCTGACGGAGATCGCATACGCCTATGACACGCTCAAAGCGGACGGCGTCGGCCTGCTCACGAGCTACGGCGATACCTGGCTCGGCAACGCCGTGTATCAGCCGGTGATGGAAGAGCTGAACCGACGCAAGGCCGTGGTGCACGTGCATCCGACCGCGGCGAACTGCTGCCGGAACCTGCCGTACGCGCCGGGCGTCGGGCCTGGCAGCATGGAGTACGGCACCGACACCACCCGCGCGATCATGGGCGTGACTTTCAGCGGCGATGCGGCGCGCTTTCCCGACATCCGCTTCATCTGGTCGCATGCGGGCGGCACCCTGCCTTTTCTCGCGGGGCGGATCAACGGCGCCGCCGGGAGTGCCAAGGATCGGCTGCCGAACGGCCTGATGCCCGAGCTGAAGAAGTTCTATTACGATCTGGCCGGGGCCGCGAACGCCGGCGTTGTCGCCTCGTTGCTGCAGCTCGTTACCTCGTCGCAGATTTTGTTCGGCACCGACTTTCCGCCGGGCGGCAGGAGCCGCGACGTGGCCGGAGCGATCGCCGGCCTGCCGTTTTTCAGTCCTCGAGATCTGCAGGCGATCGACCGGGACAACGCGCTGGCTCTTCTTCCCCGACTCCGGATCTGACCGCCGATGCCCGCGGCCGTTGACGCCGGACCTCGGCCTTGTAAGCCTGCGCCTAAACCGAGGGAAAAATCTCGTCAATCTCCTCGACGACACGCATCCATCTGCGTCCAAGGCGCATCCGGACGCGTCTGAGTCCCACTACTGAGGCGGCGCGCCGCCGGCCAGAGCGGCCCGCAGGCGAACGGCGGGCTCGAGTCCCGGCTGCAGCGCCAGCGCTCGATCGATGTCATGCTGAGCCGCAACGACGTCGCCTCCGGCCAGCCGCGCTCGCGCGCGGGCCAGCCAGGCGAGCGGCTCGTCGGAATCGAGGGCGAGCGCCGCGTCTGCCGTGGTTCCGGCCTCCGCCCAGCGCTCGAGCAACAGCAGGCAGCTAGCCTTTCCCAAGAGACCCGGCATGTTGCGCGGT
Organism: Vicinamibacterales bacterium; assembly: GCA_035538015.1. Taxonomy (GTDB): domain Bacteria; phylum Acidobacteriota; class Vicinamibacteria; order Vicinamibacterales; family UBA2999; genus VFZN01. Next base: position 2,462 of record DATLLC010000096.1, on the reverse strand, counting down.
TCGATCGTCAGCGCGGCGTCGAAATGGATCACGGCCTCTGCCGGATCGCTCTCGATCAGCAACAGGCCGAGCTGTTCCTGGGCCCAGGGGAAGCGCGGCTCGTGTTCGAGTGCCACGCGAAAACCCGCGATCGCGTTGTCGCGTTCGCCGAGGGCGTTGAACGCGGCACCGCAGGCGGCCCACGCCGCCGCCGATTTGTCGTCGCGCTGGAGCACAGTCGCCGTGAGCTGGACGAGCCGGTCGGCAGTGATACGCGAGACGAGCCTGACCAGGACCGGTCCGACCAACGCACGCGTCTCCTTCGCTTTGGCCATCAGGCCGGCAGCAAACCGCGCCTCGTCGAGCCCCGCCTCTTCGAGAACGGCGACCAGTGGCGCCAGCAGTGCGCCACGATCCCGTGAGCTGGCTGCGGACCCGAGCAGGCTGGCCGCATCCAGCGTGACCGTGGCGCCGTCGTCGCGCAGGATCGTCGGTTCCGGTGGCGCGTGATCGAAGCCCTGCACGTATCGCATATACAGGTTGATCTTCCACGCCGTCGTGGACGAGGGCTCGAGCGCTCTGGCGAGCGCCTGGTATGCGACTGGATCGCGGAGCGCACCGAGCGCCTCTGCCGCGCGCGCCGCTTCGTGGTCGCCTGGCGTGTCGACCGCTCGCAGCAGTAGAGGCCTGAGCGCGTCCTCGAGCGTCGCGACGCCAAGGCTGCTCACATTGGCGAGCGCGTCGAGTCCGCCGTGGCGTTCGCCAACGAGAACCGTGCTCTGCCCGCCGTCGAATCCAAGGTAGTAGCTGGCGAGGTGCGCGATTTCTGCCGCGGGATCCGGGCTGACGCCGCGAAGATAGCTTCCAATCAGATCGTTCAAGCGCCAGACCGTCTCGGGACGACCCTGGGCTGCTTCTTCGGGTGTCGTGTCGACGGCACTCAGCCAGCTGCGCTGCCCGAGCCGCGCGAGCAGGCCGCGAGGAACCAGCTTCTCGCTCACCGGGTTCATGCGCGCCCGGGCAAGTAAGTGGGCGGCGTGACGAAGTTCGCGGTCCTGGGCGAGATGCTCGTACCAGATGTCGAACGTCTCGACGATGCCGCGGAGCGCCCCTTCGGGCACGTCGTCGCGAAGGTCGTTCATCTCGGCCGAGAGACTACGTACCGGGTCGGCCACGCGAGCGAGCGACACGCAATCACGCGCACTCCGCATGCGTGACGCGAGCACGACGTGAAGAATGGACAGCGCCTGCGGCAACCGCCCGACCCACCGCGCCAGTTCCGACCACTCCGGGAGCGGCAGCCAGGCGCGGTTCACCGGCGAGCGGGTGAGCAGATCGACGGCGGCGGAATCCGGGAGCGGGTCGAGGGCGAAGCTGACATCGACGTCGATCGACCGGGCCCGCTGAGTCGTGCAGAGCAGCGTCACATGATCGCGGAAAGGGCACCACTGTTCGAGCGCGGGAACGCCGCGGCCGGTTGCCGGATGCGGAACCCCGTCAATCACCCAGAGCACGCGGCCGACCGCGGCCTGGGCCCGCATTGTCTCCGTCGACGTCGAGGAGGCAAGCTTTTGTGCCTCACCTGCCGACAACGTGTCAATCGCACGTCGAAGCTGTAGCGCAGTCTGGGCCGGTTGGTCGGTCGCATCGATCCAGACGACCCCACCAGGGAAATGGCGCGCCGCGTAGCGCCAGACGAACTCTGCGGCCAGCTGTGACTTGCCGGTTCCCGGTGCGCCATGAATGCAGCACGATCGTCCGGCACCGTCGCCGGCTACGGTGGCGAGCTCGTGAAACAGCAGCCAGAGCTCCGGCGCGCGGCCGGCCAGTCGATCGCCGAGCGAGCGCGGCATCGAGTCGCGATAGCCGGGCACGTGAACGAGCGATGCCGCGGGCGGAACCGCGCCGCCCTGTTGAAGCGTTCTGACTGCGAAATCGTCGAGCCCCTCCAACCGCTGCACTATCGTCGTCGCGACCCGCGCCAGCCGTGCATGTACGCGCTCCACGATGGCCTCGGGATCGGGCCCAGTCAGGTTCGAGCGCGCCAGAATCGGAGGGAGATGCGCGGCCAGGCTGGCGGCCCCCTCGTCGACCAGGACGGCGAGGATGTGTTCGACGCTGTCGGCGCGCGCGGTGGCCGCGGGAGCGAGGGCCGCCTGAAACTCGTAGAGACACCACCGCTTCTGAAAGTAGTCCTCGTCGAGGAAGGCGAGGAACAGCCGCGAATCGAGCAGGGCATCGGCGATCTCGCGTGGAAATTCAGCGTCGAGCGGGATGTCGCGCGCGTCGAGGAAGGTACGGAATCCGGCGGCCTCGAGCGCGATGTGCGCACGCCTGGCGGCCTCGCCGGCGCTGCTGCGGGAGTACGAAATGAACACGTCCCACTGCTGGCGCATCTTCGCGTGTGCATCGAAGGCTAGTCCCCAGCCGCAGCGCTCGTCAACGCCGGGTCGGCGGGGATCTTCGAAACACCAGCGCCGGTC
>DATLLC010000095.1:0-16785 GCA_035538015.1 Vicinamibacterales bacterium | reverse complement strand
CTGGATCGGACGGCGCAGGAAGCGCTGGCGACCCGCTGGCCCGGGATGGACACTGTAGCGGGCGCGATTGCCGACGACGTGGTATTCGACGCCCATGTGGCGCTGCCGGCGGTCCGCGACTCTGGCGGCACAGCGGTGGCGGTGCCGGACGCGGAGACACTTGCGATGGAGGCGGCCCTGGCGAAGACCGAAGGCCTGTTCGTAGAGCCAGCCGCGGCCACCACGCTCGCCGCTCTGCAGCGGCTGGTCGGTGACGGCGTCGTCGGACCCGCCGATCGCGTACTGTGCTTGATGAGCGGAACAGGATTGAAGGACGCCGGCGTCGCCAGCCGTCTTGTCTCAGCCGTCGCCACGATCCCGCTGGAGCGCGATGCCATCGCCGCTCGAGTCAACGCCCGGACGGCGCGCGGCCTCGAGAAGTGCCACGAGGCCCGCCCGTGACGGCGTCGTTGCCTGAAGCACCTCCGGTCGCGCGGGTCGCCTCGATCGACGCGTTCCGCGGGTTCGTGATGTTTCTGATGCTCGCCGAGGCGATGCAGCTGTGGACGCTCCACGACGCGTTTCCGTCGAGCCGCTTCTGGGCGATTGTGGCCTACAACACGACGCACGTGCCCTGGCAGGGGTGCTCGCTCCACGACCTGATTCAGCCGGCGTTCTCGTTCCTGGTTGGCGCATCGCTACCGTTCTCGATCGCGAATCGGCGGGCCAGGGGCGAGACCTTCGGGCGCATGCTGGGCCACGCTGTCCGTCGCAGCGCGATCCTCATCCTGCTCGGGATCTTCATCCGCTCGCTCGAGCGCTCTCAGACCTACTGGACCTTCGAAGACACGCTCACCCAGATCGGCCTCGGCTACACGGGCCTCTTCCTGCTGGCGTTCGCTTCGTGGCGCGTGCGGGCCGCGGTGTTCGTGGCGATCCTCGTGGGTTTCTGGGTGGCGTTCGTGCTCTACCCGCTGCCGCCCGCCACCTTCGACTACGCGAGTGTCGGCGTGCCCCAGGGCTGGCCGCACCTCTACACCGGGTTCCTGGCCCACTTCAACATGAACTCGAACCTGTCGTGGGCCTTCGACACGTGGTTCCTGAACCTGTTCCCGCGCGAGTCGCCGTTTCTCTTCAACGACGGCGGCTGGTCGACGCTGAGCTTCATCCCCACGCTGGCCACGATGATGCTCGGGGCATGGACGGGCGAGTGGCTCGCCACCGCGCGAACGAAAGGGGACAAGCTGAAAGGGCTCGTCGCCGCCGGCCTCGGGCTCGCCGTCGCCGGCCTGCTCCTGCAGTGGCTCCACCTCTGTCCGATCGTGAAGCGCATCTGGACCTCGTCCTACACGCTCTACAGCGGCGGCCTGGTCCTGCTCCTGCTAGCCGGGTTCTACGCGGCGATCGAAGTCCGGGGGTGGACGCGCTGGTCGTTCTGGCTCACGGTCATCGGCGCCAACTCGATTGCAATCTACGTCATGAGCTGGACGCTCGAGCACTTCGTGGCCGGGAGCCTCACGACCCACCTCGGGCGCGGGCCGTTCCTGTGGATCGGCCCGCCCTTTGAGCCGGTGCTCCGGGGGGCAGCCGTCCTGCTCGTGTTCTGGACCGTCCTCTACGTGATGTATCGCCGGAAGATCTTCATCCGAATCTGATCGCGCCCGTTCCGGGCGTCAGCGCGACTTCGCCGGCGTCCGGGTAATCCGTTCGCTGGCGAGGGTGATGTGGCGTGGCACCGGCGCGCCGGCCAGGATCTTGGCGGCGGTCTCGACCGCTTCGGCGCCTCCAGTGGGATAGACGAAGGTCGCCTCGAGCTGGCCGTCGGCCACCGCCTGGCGGCCGCCGCCGGGTCCGGGCAGTGCGTCGATGCCGATGAACTTCATCTCGCCGTCCCGGCCCTTGGCCCTGGCCGCCAGATACGCGCCGACTGCCATCGGGTCGTTGTGCGCATAGACGAGATCGATGTGATCGTGCGCGGCCAGCGCGATTTCCATCTGGGTCACGGCTTCCTCGCGGAGCCAGTTGGCCACCGGGTCGTGGACGATGTGGATGCCCGGGAAGGCGGCGAGCGCCTCGCGCATCCCCTCGCTGCGATCCCGGGCCGGCGGCGAACCAGGCAGGCCCTTGATCTCCACGATGTCGCCCTTTCCGCCGAGCAGCTCGCCGATGAACGCGCCGGCCTGGCGGCCGATGAGACGGTTGTCGGCGCCGATGAACACCGTGTAGGCGTCGCCCTCGACTGCCCGGTCGATGACGATTACCGGAATGCCGCGCTCGTAGGCCTTGCGCACCACTGCCGTGAGCGGCTTGGCTTCGTTTGGCGAGATCATCAGCAGGTCGACGCCCTGCTGCAGGAAGCTCTCCATGTCGGCGACCTGCTTGGCGTTGTCCTGCTGCGCGTCTGCGAAGAGGATCTCCATCTCCGGAAAGTCTTTGGCGCGCGCGGCCACGTCCGCGTTCATCGCGACCCGCCACGGCTCGCCGAGATTGCACTGCGAGAATCCGACGACGAACCGCGCGTCGCTGCGACGGCCGCAGCCTGACATCGCGATGGTCAGGCAGGCGGCGGCGACGACCACCCGTCTAGCGGCGGCGCTGCAGCCAGACGGCGCCCAAAATGAGCGCGCCCTTGAGGATGAGCTGAAGGTTCGCATCGATGTTGTTCAACCCCATGCTGTTGTTGATGACGCCGATGATGAGCGTGCCGACGAGGGTACCGCCCACTGTGCCCACGCCGCCCGCCAGGCTCGTGCCGCCGATGACCACGGCGGCGATGGCGTCGAGCTCGTAGGCGACGCCGTCGTTGGGATTGCCCTGTTCGAGCTGCGCGCAGTGGATCACGCCGGCGAGCGCCGCCAGCCCGCCGCAGATGAGATAGACGAGCGCCTTCTGCCAGGCGACGCGGATGCCCGCCAGCCGGGCCGCCGGCTCATTGTCGCCGATGGCGTAGACATAGCGGCCGCTGCGCGTTCGCGACAGCAGGACGTGGATGCCGGCCACGGCGGCCAGGAACAGGACCGCGGGGACCGGCACGAACGGAACGAGGTGACCGCCGAGGGCGCGGAACGCGTCGGGCGCGCCGTCCGGGCCGAAGGCCAAGGGAATCGCCGCGCCCCCGCTGACATAGCGCGCCACGCCGCGGGCCGCGCTCATCATCGCCAGGGTCACGATGAACGGCTGGATACGACCGAGCGCGATCATCGCGCCGTTGGCCAGCCCGAGCAGGCTGCCGAGCGCCAGAACCAGCCCGGTGGTCGTGAGGGCGCCCGTCCCGCCCTGCATCAGCAGCAGCGACGACGTGGTGGCGGACAGGGCGAGGAGCGACCCCACCGACAAATCGATTCCACCTGAGATGATCACCGGTGTCATGCCTGCCGCGAGGATCCCCTTCTCGGCCACCTGACGCAGGATGTCGGTCAGGTTCCCGGGATCGAGGAACACGAGACGTCCGTTTCGGACGGGGGAGAAGACCACGGCCAGGATCGCGACGGCCGCGAAGCCGAGCAGGCTGGCATGGCGCCACCGCCGGTCCTCGAGCGGCGGCAGCGGCGGCGGAGACGAGGGTGGGGCCGGCGACGACGGTTGGCCGGGCCCGGGTGGCTCGGCCGTGGCGCCGGAGGCGGCGGTCAGCAAGCGTTCCTCAGTGGCCTCGGCGTGGTCGAACGTCGCGGTCACCTGCCCCTCGCGGAAGACGACGATACGGTGGCACAGCGTCAGGAGCTCCGGAAGCTCCGACGAGCACAGGATGACCCCGTATCCCCGGCGGGCGAGATCGCGGATGAGATCGTAGATCTCCGCCTTCGCCGCCAGGTCGATGCCGCGCGTCGGCTCGTCGAGCATCAGCAGGGTTGGCGACGCGAAGAGGCAGCGCGCCAGCACCGCCTTCTGCTGATTGCCGCCGCTCAGGGTCGCGATGGCCACGCGCGGCGAGGCCGCCTTGAGGCCGGTCTGCCGAATCAGCGCGTCGGCCGCATCGCCCTCGCGACCGTGGTCGACCAGACCGAACCTCGATACCCGGTCCAGGGCGCCGATCGTGATGTTGGTGACAACGGATTGGTGCGGGAAGATCCCGAGAACGGCGCGCTCTTCCGGAAGGAGCACGAGTCCAGCCTCTCGCGCCGCGGCCGGTGTCGTCGGGGCGTAAGGGCGGCCGTCGATCACGATTCGGCCACAGGGCCGCTGGTCCATCGCGCCGGCCAGGGTCAATAGCAGATCGCTGCGACCCGCGCCGATGAGACCCGCGAGTCCGACGATCTCGCCACGCCGCACCGTGAAAGTGACATCCCGTAGACGGTAGCCGCCAGGGCGCCCCGCGTCCGGCAGCGACAGACCTTCGACCCGGAGCAGTGCGTCCGCGCCGGCGGCCACCGGCTCGAACGCCGGCCGCGCGATCTCGCGGCCGACCATCAGCCGCACGAGGTCCGGCGCGGTGACGTCACTGGCGTCAACCGTGGCGATCTGCCGGCCGTCGCGCAACACCGTGATCCGATCGGCGAGCCGCAGCACCTCGTCGAGCCGATGCGAGATGTAGACGACGGCGACGCCGCGTTCGGCCAGCTGCGCGACCAGGCCCTCGAGCCGCTCGACCTGCGCCGGGCCCAGCGAGGCCGTCGGCTCGTCCATGATCACCAGTCGCGCCTCGAGCGACAGCGCGCGCGCGATGGCGACGAGCTGCCGCTGCCCGGTGTCGAGACCGGCGACGACGCGCCGGCTGAGCGAGGCGTCGCCGAAGGCCGCCAGCACCGCGGCGCCGCGCCTATCGGTGGCACGCCGATCCAGGAGCCCCAGCGCCGATCGCGATTCGTGGCCCAGACAGACGTTCTCGCTGGCCGAGAGCGGCCCGACCAGCTGCAATTCCTGCGGAATCACGGCGATTCCGTGCGCGATCGCCTCCCGCGGCGAAGCGAAGCGCCGCCGACGGCCGTCGAGCACCAGACCGCCGTCGTAGCCGTCGATCTCGCCCGACAGGATCCGGATCAGGGTGGACTTGCCGGCGCCGTTCTCGCCGACGATCGCGTGCACTTCACCGGCGCCGACCGACAAGTCGATGCCGGCGAGCGCGCGAACGCCAGGGAACGTCATGGTCACGCCAACCGCCGCGAGGATCGGCGCCGATATGGCCGGAGCGTGACTGCCGGACGAGGTCTCCATCGAAGCTCAGTGAGTCCCCGCCGCCCGCTGCCGCCGGAGCCGTACCATCACCTCCGTGCCCCCGCGCCCGAAGTGATCGTGCAGCTCGAGATACTCGCGGTAGAGCTCGTCGTAGATCCGCGATCGAGCCGCGTTCGGTTCGATGCAACCCGGCTTCAGGAACGCCATGTGCGCGGCCGCCGACGCGAACGACGCGTGCCCTCCCGCCGCTTCGCCGGCGGCGATGGCGCCGAGCATCGCCGCGCCGGTCGCCGACGTGTGGGCGGACGCGGCCAGGCGGATCGGCCGGCGGGTGATGTCGGCGTAGATCTGCAGCAGGAGAGGACTGCGCTCGGCCAGTCCGCCGGCGGCGATCAGTTCCGTGACCGGCACATCGCGCGCGGCGAACGCCTGGAGGATGCGCATCGTGCCGAATCCCGTCGCCTCCATCAGGCAGCGATACACGTCCCCGCGCGTCGTCGCGAGCGTCATGCCGACGAGCAGGCCCGAGAGGTCGGCATTGGCCAGCGATCGGTTGCCGTTCCACCAGTCGAGCGCGACCAGGCCGTGGCCGCCTGGTCCGGCATCGGCGGCCTCGCGCTCGAGGTCGGCGAACACCGTCGACACCTCCCGGCCCGGACTGCTGAGCAGCCGTGCATACCAGCCAAGCAGGTCGCCCACTGCGGCCTGGCCGGCCTCGTACCCGTGATACCCCTCGATGATGCCGTCGGTCACCACGCCGGCGACGCCGTCGACAATCGCGTGGCGGTCGGCGAGCAGCATGTGGCAGGTGGAGGTGCCGATCACCATCACCATGCGTCCCGGCGTGACGACCGTCGCCGCCGGCACGGCGCTGTGCGCGTCGATGATGGCCGCCCCCACGGCCGTGCCCGGCGTCAAACCGAGCCGCGCCGCCATCTCGCCGGTCAGGCCGCCGATACGTCGGCCCGGCGGCACGATCTCGCCAGGCAGTTTGTCGGCCAGGCCCGCCAGTTCAGGGTGCAGCGCGGCGAAGAACGCCTGGGACGGGAAGCCGCGCTCTCGCGTCCAGCAGCCTTTGTAGCCGGCCGCACAGGCGTTGCGCACCAGCGTTCCCGTCAACTGCAGGGCCACCCAGTCGCCGGCCTCCACGAATCCGGCGGCGGCGTCGTAGATCGCCGGATCCTCGTCGAGGATCTGCAGCACCTTCGCACACAGCCACTCCGACGACGTCTTCCCCCCATAGCTGGCGAGGAACGGCTCGCCCCGCGCCGCGGCCGTGGTGTTGATCCGGGTGGCCTGCGGCTGTGCGGCGTGATGCTTCCAGAGCTTCACCCACGCATGCGGACGGAGCGCGAGCGACGGCAACAGGCACAAGGGACGCCCGTCGCGATCGATCGGCAGGATCGTGCACGACGTGAAGTCGATGCCGATGCCAATCACCTGCCCCGGGTCGAGGCGCCCGGCGTGCAAGGCCCCGGCGACGGCGTCCAGCATCGATTCGAGGTAGTCGCCGGGATGCTGCAGGGCCCAGTCCGCGGCCAGCGGCTGCTCCGACCCCGGCAGCGTCCGGTCGATCACCCCGTGCCGGTACTCGGCGACCGCCGACCCGCGCTCGGCGCCGCTGCGGGTGTCTATGAGCACCGCCCGCACGGACGTGGTGCCGAAGTCGAGTCCCAGCGCGCAGGGCGGCGCGCCTGACGTCATGCCTGGAACTCTCGAGCCTGATGGCGATCGAGCGCGTCGTCGAGGCGGCCGCACAGGTTCACCTCGATGCCCAGCGCCCGCGCCATCGCCGCCTTGGTGACCAGTGCTTCGAGCGCGCGCCCGGGACCGGGCGCGTAGGCGACCTGGATGTGGTTGGCCTGGTGCTTGGCCATCAACTGATCGCGCGAGACCCCGTAGAGGATCGCGTGCATGATTGGCCACTGGCTGGTGGTCTGCTGCCACCGCCTTTGCGTTTCCTGCTCCGACAACCGCACGACGCCGCCGCGCCCGACGTCCATCCGGAGGGTGTCGTCTTCGACGTAGATGCGGCTCCAGACCAGCTCGCCCGGCTTGCTGACGCCCTTGAGCGTCGAGCCGCCACGGGGGAAGTACATGGGCGGCTGGCGCTCGCCCGTCGCGCCGCGGTAGCCGCCGATGAAATGGCTGGCCGGCGCGGCCCCGGAGATCTCGAACACCCACACGAACTCGTCGACGCCCGATTCGGCGACGGCCTCGCCCCACCGCACGTCGTGCAGGGTCGTCGACGGGTCGAGCCCGAGGTGCGTCCACACACGATTGGTGACGAGCGCATCGATGCCGGCGCATTCGTCGACCTCGTTGAAGTGGGGGAGCGCCCGGCCGTCGAAGAGCACACGGCCATCGGCCCCGCGGACGGGCGGCCGCTCGGGGTTGTTCAGCAGCCCCTCGGTGAGGTCTGACGCGACGCAGAGGTCCTTCAGTCCCTGTTGATACTGGATGCCGATGGCCGCGCAGCCAAAGGCGTCGGCCAGGCGCACGGCCGCGTCGTACATCGCCAGGCCTTCGAGCACCTGACCCTCGGTGAGCTCGGTAGCCTCGTCGTGTCCGAGCCGAAAGGTCATGCCGCGCTCGACCAACCAGGCGAAGTGCGCGCGCGCCTGAACGCCGCTCACCTCGCGCATGGCGGCGTACAGCGCCGACTGACTCAGGCGCTCCTTGAAGAGTCCCAGTGGGTGCAGCAGATGGTCGGGGACAATGGCGTTGTACATCCCCATGCACCCTTCGTCGAAGACGCCGAGGATGGCCTGGTCGGCCTTGAGCGCGCGGCCGAGCCGGTGGCCGGCGTCGACAGCCGCGGCGAAGGTCGCCGGCCACTGTTCGCGATCGAATGGCCGCACATGCGAGCGGTCGTGATCGATCTGGCCGCACTCGCACCACCGCGCCAGCGCCCGCCGGGCGAAGTCGTCGCTGAAGTCGACGCTCCAGATGGTGCTATAGGCCACGCCGGCCTTGGTCAGCGATCCGTTCAGGTTCAGCAGGCCGACGAGACCGGGCCACTGCCCGCTCCAGTTGGCCAGCGTCAGAATCGGCCCGCGGTGCTTGGTCAGCCCGGCCAGCACGTGGCTCGTGTACTGCCACACGGCCGTGGCCACCACGAGCGGCGCCGCCGGATCGATCTGTCGGAACACCTCGATGCCACGGGCCTGGCTGTCGATGAAGCCATGGCCCTTGTCGGGGTCGACGGCGTGGCCGCGGCGCACCTGGCGTCCGAGGGTGCCGAACACCCGCTGGACGACGCCCTCCAGCGCCTCCTGCGCCGGCCAGCACACGCGGTTCGCCGGCAGGCGCGAATCACCGCTGGCCACGAGAACGATCGGGTTGCTCATGTCGTGCTTTCGAGATCGACCACGCCCGCGGTTACCAACCCGTGCCGGCCGGTCGGCATTATAGCGGTGGGCGTGCATCGCACGTCGTTCGTGCCATCATCTGCGCCATGCGCCGCCACCTCCGTGCGTTGCCGTTCCTCGCCCTCCCGTTGCTGGTGCCCGCCTGCGCCGCGGCCCCGAATCCGCCGGCCCCGCCGGGCGTGATGCCCGACCTGGCGGATCTGCCGCGCCTGCGCAACTTCGCGGCGCTGCGCTCGTCGAGCAACAACCCGGATCTCGACAGCAACGACGACAGCACGCGGCCGATTCCCGGCGAGACGGTCGTGCTGGCCGATCTCACCGGCCCCGGCATCGTGTCGCATATCTGGCTCACGGTCGCCGACAACGAGTACGCCTGGCCCCGTCTGCTGCGGCTGCGCGTCTACTACGACGGCAGCCCGCGCCCGAGCGTCGACGCTCCGGTCGGCGATTTCTTCGGCGTGGGCCTGGGCTTCGAGCGCGAGCTCGAATCGCTCGCCGTCCGCAACTCGTCGAGCGGGCGATCACGCAACAGCTACTGGCCGATGCCGTTCAGGAAGTCGGTCCGCATCACCATCACCAACGAAGGCCGGCGCCGCGTGTCGAACCTCTACTACCACGTGGACTGGCAGAAGGTGCCGGGCCTGGCCCCCGACACCGCCTACTTCCACGCCCACTACAGGCAGGCGGTGCCGACACCGCTCGGCGCGCCGTACACGCTTCTCGACGTAAAGGGCCGCGGTCATTACGTGGGCACGGTCCTCAGCGTGGTGCAGAACCAGCCAGGTTGGTTCGGCGAGGGCGACGACTTCTTCTACGTCGACGGCAACAAGGACGCCGTGATTCAGGGCACGGGCACCGAGGACTACTTCAACGACGCCTGGAGCCTGCGTGTCGCCACCGGTCCATACGCCGGCGTCGCCGTGGCCGATGGCACCGGTCTCGGATCACGGATGTCGGCTTATCGCTGGCACCTTGCCGACCCGGTGCCGTTCACCACCGCGCTCAGATTCGACATCGAGCACAAAGGCTGGACCTACAACGCCGACGGCAGCGTGCGCTCGGGCTTCGAGGAGCGGGAAGACCTGCTCAGCTCGGTGGCGTTCTGGTACCAGGACGGCGTCGCCGCCGATCTGCCGGAACCGCCGTATGGCTCGGCGCGCCTCCCGCACTCGAACGCGACGCAGATCGAAGTCGAGCAGCGCGCCGCGGAGGCCGTGGCGCGGGGCGGCACGATTGCCGTCGACAAGGAGGTGTTCTGGTCGAAGGACATCCTGCGGTTCAACGCCGCGGGTCCGGGCTCGAGCGTCACCGTGCCCTTCGACGTGCCACAGGACGGCAAGTACGAACTGGTGGCGCAGCTCGCGCACAGCCCCGACTACGGCATCTACCACGCGCTCGTCGACGGCCAGCGGCCGGCGGCGTTGGAGCTCGAGCACGAGCCCGGTGCGACGGGGCCACGCGACGTGCCCAGTGACGGCTACTTCACCGAGACCATTGTCGCGGAGGACCACTTTCTGGGCTGGCCGACGCTCACCGCCGGCCGGCACACGGTGACCTTCGTGTCCGACGGCAAGAACCCGGCTTCGTCGGACTACACGCTCGGCATCGACACCTTGATTCTGGCGCGCGTCGCCGGCGGCGCGGCCATGACCTCTGCCCAGACGCAGCAGGCCGATCAGGCAAACGAGCTGCGGCGTATCGGCGACCGCCGGGCCCTGGCGGCCGGCGAACTCGATGCCCTGACCGGAGCGCTCGGCGGCGACCAGCCGGCGCTGCGCGAAGCGGCGCTGTGGTCACTCGGCCAGCTCGGCACGGCGGCGGCGCCGGCACAGGCCGTTATCGTCACCGCACTCGCCGACCAGAACACCGTGGCCCGCGGCCTGGCCGCGGTGGCGCTGCGCGACCTCGGGCCGCTGTCACCGGCGTCGCTCACTGCGCTCGTCGACCGCTTGAAGGACCCCGACACCGGCGTCCGCATGATGGCGGCCGACGCGATCACCCGGCAGGGCGCCGGCGCCAAGCCGGCCTTCGATGCGCTGCTCGTGGCCGCGCAGGTGAAGGACGAGCACCCACACGTGCAACGCAGCGTCGCCAATGCGCTGGGCGCGATCGGTCCCGACGCGAAGGCGGCCGTGCCCGCGCTCCGCGAGCTGGCGAAGATTCCGCGGGTGCGATGGGCCGCCGACCTGGCCATCAAGAAGATCGGCGGATGAGCGACCGGGCTATGGGCTCGCCCACAATTCGTACCTGAACTCCGTCCACGGGCCGCCGATTGCGCGCACCTCGATGTCCAGCGCGGTGCGGCCGCGAACCAGGGCGGCGGGCAGGATGAAGTCGCTGTCGGCCCAGCGCCGGCTGGCATCGGTGGCGGCCGTGAACCAGCGGCCGGCTGGTTGTCCGTTGACGAAGACCTCGGCGTCCTGCGCTTGCGCCTGGTCGTAGAGGCGGCGCAGCCGCAGACCGCTGTGGTCGGCCGGCGCCGTCAGCCTGAACCGCGAACGGCCGGTCACGTCACGCCCGCGATCGGTGGCGTCACTGGTGCCGTACATCGCCTCGAATCGTGACGTCAGCGATCGGACGGCGGCGGGTGGCATCGCCTCGTAGCGATGCGCCGTCTCGTCTCGCGCGTCACCGACATCGAGCGTATCGGCCAGCGTCATCACGTTGGCACGCTGGTAGTAGTAGGCGACGCTCGAGTACATCGCCGGGACGGCGTTGTCGACGCCGTGCTCGGTCGAAACGATCAGGCGGGACTGGAATGGCATGCCGGCCGCGAAGAAGCGGTAGACCGTGGTGGCGGCATTCCATTGGAAATCGACCTGGGTGAGCTCGGCCGTCTTCGGCTCGCCGTGCATGGGCAGCGTGTAGGGGTTCATCAGCCACTCGTTCGACCAGCCGCCGAGGTATTCGTCCTCGTGGCCAGTCCCCTGCAACGCCGGATGCCGGCGTCCGTCTACGTACACCCGCAGGTCGCCCTCCCACCAGCGCTTGACCTCGGGACGCAGCGGCTCGACCGTCATCACCTGGCCGACCAACACGCCGCGGCCCTCGGTGTCGAGCAGCGTGTAGTCGCGCCCCTCCTGCGTGGGCCACTCGTGGCGGTAGCGGGCCTTGAACATTCCGACGGCCGCCTCGCGGTAGCCGAGATCGGCCGGCGGGGTCGCCTCGATGGTCCAGCGCAGCGTCGGCGCGGGTCCCGGCGTCTCGTTGATGATCTCGAAGCGGGCCGCCTTCCAGAACGGCATCGGCAGGAAGCAGTAGTAGCGGCCCGACGCGCTCATGCCCAGGGGCAGCGCCCGCACGTCGGCTTCGCCCAGGCCGGATCCAAAGAAGCTGCCGAGCGGCGCGTCGATCGACGGCTCGCTCTCGCCGTCCCAATACGCGCGCAGCCACAGGTGATCGAGCTGGTACTTCGTGAGCGGGAAGAGCGGCTGAATGGTGAGAGCGGTTACGACGGCCGGCCCGTCGAGAGTCGCGAGCACCGCGCGGGTTGGCGTCATGTTGCCGTCGGGCATCAGCGGGGCGGGGAGCTCGAGGGTACCGGCACGCGTGGTCGTCGAGGCATACGTGCGCGGACGCGTGCCCGGTTGCGCCCACATCCGGGCCACCGCCGACGCGTCTTCGTGGCCGGTCCACGACGAGACGACGCGATCCGCGGCGAACAGCTGATACGCCAGGTTGTAGAACCCGGCGCGACGTTCGGTCGTGATGCGCAGTCGCTTGGCAAACGGCAGCGGCAGCTGGAGCACGTGGCCGCCAGTGGACACGAACGGCCCGTGGACGAACGGCGCCACGAACGGCGGCTGCTTGCCGGCGAAGAGGTCGTTGGCTTCAATCTCGACCCGCGCTTCGGCTTCGTCGTCGAAGTAGAGGCGCAGCCGTCCCCAGTCGAGCCCGCTCCATCCGTCGACACGGCTGGTGAACCACATGGTGTAGACGCAGCCGGGTCCGCGGGCGTCGAAAATCACGTGCTCGCCACTCGCGTCGACGGACAGCGCCGAGTGGGTGCCGCGGAATCCGTCGTCGTTGCCGCCGGTCCGGTCGTAGCTCGACACGTACAGCATCTGGGCATCGTCGACGAGAAAGGGGTAGCGATCGAAGGCCTCGAGGGCTGCCAGCCCGACCGGTACGGGCTCTTGAGCCGCTACAGCCAGCGCCAGCATCGCGACGAGTCCCGCCGTGGCGACGAGGAGCGCAGGCCTGACGAACTGGCGCATGGTGGGCGGCATTATAGCGACCTGTCCAGAGGGTTCCTGGCACTGAGCGCCGGCTCGTCACCTGTAGCCATTGAGCGTCAATCTGGTTGAGGACTCGGTGAACGCGGGACGGCCGCCCACGGATTCAGTCGGTTCCCCAGGGGTTGTCGATCACGAAGCGCCAGGAACCGTCCCTTGACGACGCAGCACATCTGCGTTGTGGCCCGTCAGAGTCAGCTTGAGGCCCTATTAGCAGAGCGCAGTCAGAGCCCCTCGCACTTTGCTTCCTACCTGTTGAGCATACCGGCATCCCAATTGAGGACGACGGTGATCGGCGACGCGGCCCCCGCATCAAGAGTGACGTTCATCAGAAAGCGACCATCCGCAGCGACGGCGTACTGCGGCCTCATTCCGATCACGGCAGAAATCCCTGACCCGCTGGCAAGCCGCGTCGCGAACAGTGGCACCGCCGTGCCCACCTCCAACGTCGACTTGTCGCGGCCCACTGAGATTGGCACTGCCATCAACCGAGTATCGGGCGCAACATAGAACAGTTCCTTCCGGTCGGGCCGCCATCGCGGCTGTGTTCCGCCCGCTGTCGACACACGCGTATGACCTCCGGGGTCAGGAAATGTTCGAACGTACACCTCAAACGGTCCTGATTCGTTCGATTCATACGCCACCCACCGCCCGTTGGGAGAGAATTGCCCGCCCCACTCGTCGAACCCAGTTTGAACTACCGGGTAGGCTCTCCCTGCGTTTGTCGACGGCCGAAGGTCTTCGTCCAGCGATAGGGCCCAGAGATCAGACCCGGTGTTTGGGTTCTGACTCGCGTAGAGCAGGAATCTGCCGTCATGCGACCATGCCAGCGGCACTTTGGGTTCCGCCGTCTCCAGGAGCAGCCGCTCAGCACCCACGCTGCTCGATGGCCTCTCGAACAAGTCGTTGACGATTTTGCGACTCGCTCGAAACACAACACGGCTACCATCTGGCGACCACAAAGGGTCACCATCGGCACCAGCGTCGAACGTGAAACGGGTTGGCACGCCGCGGCCGATGTCGATGAGCCAGACGTCAACATCGCCTTGCACCGCGCGCTGTACCGCTACGCGCTTGCCATCGGGTGCCAGTTCGGGATTGCCCAGTGCGTTCTCGTCCGGGGACGTCACCGCGCCGCGCTGGGTGCCCGCGCGGTCGACCCACACCAGCTGCCGCCGCTGGGCCCCGCTGGCTCGATGCGCGAGTACGCCCGTCGCCGACACCGAAAACGCCCCCCGCGCCACGCCAGGGTCTGAGCCGACGCCTTGGACAACCGGGATCGGCTGACCGGAGACCGTTCCTCGTGTTGGGTCGAAGCGCAGAGCGACGAGCACGCCCTGCTGAACCAGCAGCAGCGCGCTTGGCGGTGTATACACAGCCGCTGTCTCCGCCGGTAGCACGCGTGTTGACTCGCCGCCGTCGAGTGTCCCCACATACACGCCCCGAGCCTCCGACCGCCCAAAAGCCATGAAAAAGAGGAAGTGGCGCCCATCCGGCAGCATCTGCGGCCAGCGATGGCTCCCGTCGCCGGGCGCGACCCGCGTGACCGCCACCGCTGTTCCGCCAGTTGCCGCGACTCGCATGAGCGGACCGAAGGCGTTTGGCGCGAACACGATGACACCGTCGTGGCTCCACGTGCCCCCCCGTCCGGCTGGAGCGTCAGTCAGAACCTGTGGCGTGCCGGCTCCGAGATCGATCCGTTTCACCTTGCCGTCTGCAAAAAATCCGATCGCCTTGCCATCAGGCGCCCAGAACGGAAAGCTCGCCCCCTCAGTGCCTGCGAGCACGTGCGGGGTCACATCGTCAAAAAGTCGCACCCAGAGCCGCGACTTGCTCTCGGCGGTCGCGACGAACGCCAGCCGCCGCCCGTCGAGCGACAGTGCGAAGGACACCGGGTCGCCGGTTGGCGGCGTCAGAATGTCAAAGCGCGTCAGAAGCGTCTCGGCTGGAGTTCCGCGGAAGTACAGCGCTGTCGGTGCCGACAGCGCCGCAGCGGCGAGCACAGCCAGGCCGGCGATCGACCACGTCATGCGCTCGCGGCTCCGCACCGCCGTCGCCGTAGGCAGTGTGTTGGCTGAACCCTCGCCAATCCACTTCAAGTCCCGCATCAGGTCGGCGGCGGTTTGCCAGCGCTCGTCGGGATTCTTTGCCAGGCAGCGCCGGACGATGTGCTCCATGAGAGGAGGAGTGAGTGGCTGTACCGTACTAATGGCTCTCGGCTCGTCCTTGAGAATCGAGCCGATCACGCTCGCAGGCGTGTCGCCCTGGAACGGCCGTGCGCCCGTGACCATCTCGTAGATCACCGCGCCGAGGGCCCAGATGTCGCTCCGGGCGTCGGATTCCTTGCCCTCGACCTGTTCCGGCGCCATGTAGGGCACGGTCCCGAGAATCACTCCGTGCGCCGTCCCCGGCGCGGAGGTCGCCAGCCGCGTCATCCCCGACATCGAGATCGCAGTCGCCGGCGCTTTCAATTTCGCCAGTCCGAAGTCGAGCAGCTTCGAGCCGCTCCTGGTCAACATGATGTTGGCAGGCTTGAGGTCGCGATGAACGATGCCCTGCCGATGCGCCTTGTCGAGCGCGTCAGCGATCTCGGTTGCGATCTTCAGCGCCTGGCCGAGCGGAAGCGGGCCTTTCTCGAGGCGCGCGGCGAGCGTCTGCCCGTCGAGATGAGGCATCACGCTGAAGTGCGTGCCGTTGGCTTCGCCGACATCGTAAATACCGCAGATATGTGGATGATCAAGTGCAGCGACAGCACGCGCCTCGCGCTCGAACCGCGCCCGCAGGTCGGGGTCGTCAGCGATGTCCGATGCGAGGACCTTGATGGCGACGGTGCGATCAAGCCGCGTGTCGCGGGCCTGGTAGACCTCCCCCATGCCACCGCTCCCAACCAGTGACACGATTTCGTACGGCCCGAGGCGAGTGCCGGGAGTGAGGGCCAAGATGTCGTGGATTATACGCGCGAGACCGGAGCGCTGACGGGATTACTCTCACTGATCGCTACTAATCTCGGCTGGGGTCCGCCCCGGCTGACACAACAGGACGAGATTCACACTATCGCATCAACCAGATGTTCCCGGCTGTCCCAACCTGGTTGTACAGAAACAGACCGTTGACGACGGCGGAACTGAAGCCTGTCGATCCCCACTCACGTGATCCTTCGTGAACATGATGCACCGCGAATACATCGCCGACCGGAGTTCCGCGCGCATCCAAACGCAATGCGTACAGACATCGATACCCGTCGCGCTCGAGCAAGTAATACAGCAACCGGCTGTCGGGCGACCATCCGCAGATGCGCTCGCCTGAACGCGTTTCCAATAACGGCTGCCATTCGCTGGTGTTAAGGCGATGCGGGCCGGCAAAAGGCGCGATGTACGTGCGACCGCGATATCCGAATGCGACCCATCGTTCATCGGGTGACACAAGCGGTCGTCCAAAACCCGATGCACCTGGTCCGTCCGTGCCGGTCAGCAGATCGGTTCGTTTGCCGCTTGCGATATCGATCAGCGCGAAGCTGGCTGGACGATTGAATTGTGCCAGCACGGAATGATTGCCGCGCAGCCACTGGGTCAGAAGGCAGTCTTCACACACCTGGCGAGCGACACCGCCTTCAACCGCAACCACGAAGACAGCCCCCATGCCTGACTGTCCGCCGGTGTCGGTCGTCGCCAGCGTATAACCAACAAATCGACCGTCACCAGAGATGACTGGATTGAGCGGCGTGCGGCGGGTCGTGGCAATTTGCCGGTCGCGATTGCTCCGGAGGTCGCGAATCCACACCGATGCGGCATCGCCACTAAAGCCGTGGAATGCGATCACATTGCCATCGTCTGACGCCGTCGCCCGGGTGATCTCGCCGACATCGGAGCGCAGCACGCGAACGGCACCGGTTGGCCTACCGGCGTTCGCATCGAGCGGCAATCCGAGGATCAGCCGATCCCGTCGCAGCGCCGCGAATACCATTGGACCGGTTGCAGCACTCGCAGGGCGTTGATCGTAGGTCGTGCCCATCGTCAGCTTTACAGGTTGGCCAACGACGCTGCCGGTTTGCGTCTCGATACCCACCCGCCAGACGCTGCGCGTCTCCT
>DATLLC010000094.1:0-18039 GCA_035538015.1 Vicinamibacterales bacterium | reverse complement strand
CTGGACGAGACAACATCCTCGCCGAGGTCACGCGCAACGTCCGAGCCATCGGACGGACCGCCGTCCGCGCGTGAAGCGTCGTCCGCTCCTGGTGCAGAGTCGTCGAGCGGGGAGTTCATAGGTACTCCGGGCAGCAATTCTGACTGAATCCGCCCTTCGAAAAAAGCTCAGCAGGCCCGCATGCTGGCTTCAACCCGCACAGTTCCAAACCGCCCGGCTGGCCGCCGAAGAGGACCACGGGGGCGCTCTGAGTGCCCAGGCTCACCGCGGCTGCGCAGCCGTGGTCGTCGTCTCCGTCCGCTTGAACTTGTCGAACCAGTAGCGCAGGTACAGCTGTGTTCGAACGAAGTTCGAAGGCGTCGTCGTCGTCCCGTGCCACTCATTGTTGAATCGCACCATGGCCGTCGGGACCTTCAGCAGCTTCAAGGCACTGTAGAACTGCTCGGTCTGCGGCATCGGCGTCCGCAAGTCCTGCACGCCGGTCATCAGCATCGTCGGCGTCTTGACGTTGGCGACGTAGGTGAGCGGCGAGCGGCGAATGTGCTCGGACGGATCCTCCCACGGCAGCTTCTCGAAGTTGTAGTACCACGTGGCGCCATCGGTGGTGCCGACGAAACTGGTCCAGTCGATGACCGGGCAGTTGGCCGAGGCTGCCGCGAAGCGATCCGTCTTGCCGACGGTCCAGGCGGTGAGCACGCCGCCGCCGCTGCAGCCGGTGACGAACATGTTCCGCTGATCGACGAAGCCCTTCTTGAGCAGCTCGTCGACGCCGGCCATCAGGTCGTCGTAGTCCTTGCTCGGATAGGCGCGCATGATCTGGTTGCCGAACCCGCTGCCATAGCCCGTGCTGCCACGCGGGTTGGTGTAGAGGATGACGTAGCCGTTGGCCGCCATCTCCTGCCAGCCGTAGTTGAAGCCGACGCCGTACATGCCGTGCGGCCCGCCGTGGATGTGGAGCTGCATCGGGTACTGTCTCGAGGCCTCGAAGTCCGGCGGCGTGATGTACCAGCCCTGGATCTTCATGCCGTCCGGCGCGGTGTACCACATCTCCGTGACGTTCCCGAGCTTCTTTCCGGCCAGGATGTCGTCGTTCACGAACGTGAGCTGCTTGATCCTGTCTGGCGCGGCGAGATCCCAGGAGACGATGTCCGGAGGCTTGAGCGCCGAGGTGAGCACCCCCACGCCCTTGCCCTTCGCGAAGCTGGTGGCGGTGAGCATCTGCGTGCCCTTGGTCACTGCCTGTACTTCGTCCGCCCGCGAGCCCGCGAGCGGCAGGAAATAGAGATTCTGCGAGCCCTGATCCTGTGCGTTGAAGTACACCCCCGAACCGTCCGCCTTCCACTGGAGGTTCTGGGGCGAGCGATCCCAGGTGCCCGACACCAGGCGCGGGTTGCTGCCGTCGACGTTCATCACGTAGACCTTGCTGTCGATCCACGTGTCCTTCGTCCAGTCGTAGCCGGTGTAAGCCACGCGCTTGCCGTCAGGCGAGACCTTCGGGTTGCCGTCGGGGCCCTTGCGCGTTGTCAGCTGCGCGATCGCGCCGGTGCCGACGTTGACGCTGTAGATGTCGCTGTCGCGCCACTGATACTCCGCGTCCGCCACGCGAAGCGACGTGAACAGCAGCTGCTGACTGTCGGGCGTCCACTCCACGCCGTTGTGATCCCAGCCGCCATCGGTGAGCTGCCGTGCCGTCCCGCCGCCGGCCGGCACCACGAACACATGCCGGTAGCCGTCGTCGGTGAAGCCCTGCCCATCCTGCCTGTAGTCCAGCCGCTCGACGATGCGTGGGGCCTCGGTCCACTTGGCGCCCTCGGGCGCGCGCGGCATCTTGATCGGCCACGTGTTCTTCTGCTCCACCATCATCGTGAACGCGATGGCCGTGCCGTCGGGCGCCCACGCCGGCGTGGCGGGCGCTTTCTCGACGTGCGTCACCTGCGAGATGGCCCCTTCGGCGTCCATGTAGCGCACGAACAGCTGGGTGCCCTTCGGCTCGCCCTCCGTCGTGTAGAGGATGCGATCGCCATTCGGCGACCAGCGCGCGCTGCTGCCGCGCACCAGAAAGCGGTTCTTCGAGCCATCCGCGTTCATCATCCACAGGGCAGTCTCGCGCTTGTCATTCACGCGGTCGATGAACTGGCGCGTGTAGATGATCTGGTTGCCATCGGGAGAGACCTGCGGATCCGAGACGACCTCGTACTCCCAGTAGAGGTCCAGGTCGAGCCGACTGGAGGGCGCCGCTGCCTGGCCCGCGACGAGCGCCTGGGTCCCACCGGCACAAAGCCCCGCCACCACCGCCGCAAGCACCACGTGTCGCATCGCCGTCCTCCTCGTGGTCAGGAATCTGACGGGGTGGATTCTAGTGGAGCGTATCAGTGATTTCTATAGCGTCCTGCGGCGGGCTCGGGGAGCAATTCGGGCCGTTCCTACGGAACGGCCCCAGTGGAAATCGACCATACATCCCGCTGACGGATCAGGGACTGCCCTCGGGTCAACCGAACACGGATGAGCTGACCCTGCTGGAAGGTCCCCGGGTCGACGTGAAACACCGCGGGCAGGTCCGTCACTAGCTGATGTCGCAAAAGGCTGGTGCGGAGAGGGACGGGGATGAGCCCGCTCGAACAACTGTTCGTGACGTCGATGGTGGCCTGGACGGCAGCCGCCCAGGCCACGCTGTGGCAGCTCAGTCGAAGCGCACGTCGTCGGCCGACGGCCCGTACAGGGCTGGCACCTTGGCCCCCATCAGCCGGAGGTAGACCGTCATCTGGCCGCGGTGGTGTGCCCAGTGATTGATAGTGTCGCGAATCATCTCGTGGCGTGGGTGGTCGGCGACGACCTTGCCGCCCGCCAGCAGCCGCCATGGGGTCTGCAGGTGCGCTTCACCGGCGGAGCGGAGCGCCGCCTTGGCTTCGGCCGAGGTCTTCTCCAGAGCCGCGACGTACTCCGCGCGCGTCGTCGGGCTCGGCCACTGGTGGGTCGAGCCGCCGACGGGCGCGATGTCGAGCTCGTTCTCTTTCAGCATGGTGGTGATCCACATCGGGATGGTCGCGACCATGTTGGCGAGATGCTTGAAGGGCATCGACTTGTCGTGCGGCTTCCAGTCGCCCTGGCCATCCGGGAGGCTCTCGAGCACACGGCGGCTGCGGTCGGTCTCGCGGTCGAGCTCTGAGACGAAGAGGTCGGTGATGTTCATCGGAATGTTGTCGCAGAGGCACGGCCTCTTCCGCAAGCACAGCCGATCGGCGCGGTCGGGATGGGACGCGATGCTGCGATCAGCTACCGCCGCTCGCGCGCAATCATCACTTCCGTCGATTTGATGATCGCGAGCGCCTCGTCGCCGCGCTTCAGCTTGAGCTCGGCGACGGCGTCCTGCGTGATGATCGCGGTGAGCCGCTGTTCGCCGATCCGAAGCCGCACCTGGGCCAGCAGGCCGTCGCCGCGCACTTCCTCCACCACACCGCGCAACTGATTCCGGCCGCTGATGAGGACCGGGAGTCCCGCCCTGGAGGACGCCAGTCCCCGCTTCCGGTCTGGCGTTCGTCCGGCGCGCTTCGTCGCGGGCCCGGGCGATTCCGCAGGCGATCCCGACAGCAGCATCCGCTGCACCTCCAGCTCGGTGAGCCGGTGATGCCCGCCGCGGGTGCGCACCGTGCGGACGGCGCCGTCGTAGATCCATTGCTTCAGCGTCGAGTAACCGATGCCCAGGCGATCGGCCGCCGCGCGGACCGTGAAGAGGGTGCTCATGGCAGTCGTCCGATATCGTAGCCGAAAGCGACTAGAATTGGATCGACTCGAGTTGCCAGTGACGCAGGGAAACAGATGAAACCGACCGCCGATGGTGCAGACCGACCGAGATAGTCCCTGGAGGAAACCCGTTCGCCTCGCTCTGTTGCTGGCGGCCCTGTCCAGCCCGGTCGGCGGAGCTGATGCGCAGCCGCTCACCGTCAGTGCGGCCTCCAGTGTCGCCGATGTCATCACCGAGGCGGGCCGCGCCTGGGCGGCGGCGGGCGCGGCTGGCGTGCGGGTCAATGCCGCCGGTTCCAACGTGCTGGCGCGGCAGATCGCCGCGGGCGCGGCCGTCGACGTGTTCTTGAGCGCCGATCACGCGCAGATGCAGGTGGCCGAACGGTCCGGCCGCCTGGCGTCCGACTCCATCCGCGATCTGCTCTCGAACACGCTCGTCGTCGTCGTGCCGCCTGGCTCGGGACGGACCACTTTGCGTCCCGAGGACCTTGCCGCTCCCGCCATCGTACGGATCGCGCTCGGCAACCCTGACAGCGTGCCGGCCGGAGTGTACGCGCGCCAATGGCTCGAGCGCGCCGGCCTGTGGGCGAGGGTCGCGACGAAGGTCGTGCCCACGCTCAGCGTGCGTGCTGCGCTCGCCGCGGTGCGCGCCGGCCGCGTCGATGCCGGCATCGTATTCGTGACCGATGCCCGGACGATGCCTGACGTGAGAGTGGCGTACGCCGTGCCTGCCGCCGATGCGCCCACCGTCCGGTATCCGGTTGCCGTGGTGCGCGGGTCTCGCGAGGCCGAGGCGGCCCGCTTCGTCGAGTTCCTCTTCTCACCCGCGGCGCGCGAGATCTTCAGCCGCGCGGGCTTTGCGCCGCTCGATCGGCCGTAGGTCCCGTGGAGCAGACAACGTTCGCCCTTGCGGCATTCACGACACTCATGGGTGTCTGCGCTACGCTCGTGGCGATGCCGGTCGGGGTTGCCGCGGCATGGGTCCTGGCCCGACGCAGCTTCCCCGGCAAGGTCGTCGTTGAAACCACGCTCACGCTTCCGCTCGTCCTCCCTCCAGTGGCCACCGGGTTCCTGTTGCTCCAGCTGTTCGGGCTCAACAGCATCGTGGGTCGCGCCCTCGACGCGATCGGCTTGCCGATCGTGTTCACGTGGAGGGCCGTCGTGGTGGCGATGGCCGTGATGAGCTTTCCGCTCATCGTGCTCACGGCGCGCGCCGGACTGGAACAGGTGGATCGCCGCTACGAACAGGTGGCGTCAACACTTGGTGCGGGGCCGTGGCGTGTCTTTCGCACCATCACTCTGCCGCTTGCCGCGCGGAGCCTGGTGGCGGCCGCCATTCTCGGGTTCGCCCGGGCGCTCGGAGAATTTGGCGCGACCATCATCATCGCGGGCGGGATTCCGGGCCAGACGCAGACGCTGTCGGTGGCCATCTTCAACCTCACCGAGGCAGGCCGGGACTCGGATGCGACACGGCTCCTGCTGGTGTCGGCCGGCCTGGCCTTCGGGGCGATGATCCTCGCCAATCTCGTTCAGCGCGAGAGGCGGCCGCTATGATCCGCCTCGCCTTCGACGTGCAGCTGGCGCAGGGGAGCTTTACGCTCGACGTCGCCGACGAGGCCGAGGTGGAGGTGCTTGGCGTGTACGGTCCATCGGGCAGCGGGAAGACCTCCTTGCTCGAGGTCATTGCCGGGTTGCGCGTGCCCCGTAGCGGTGCCGTGTCGGTGGGGGGCGAGGTGCTGGCCGACACGTCGAGCGGGATCCACCTCCCGCCCTATCGGCGCCACGTGGGCTACGTGCCGCAGGACGGCGCCTTGTTCCCGCACCTCGATGCGCGGCGCAACGTCATGTATGGGTCCGACACCCGGCTCCCGACGGCCGATTCGCGCCTCGATCCCGCCCACATCTGCGCGACGCTCGACATCGCGCAGCTCCTCGACCGGCGCGTGGGCGACCTCTCGGGCGGCGAGCGTCAACGGGTGGCCATCGCGCGGGCGCTGGTATCCTCGCCGCGAATCCTGCTGCTGGACGAGCCGCTCACCGGGATCGATCGCGGACGGAAGGATCGCATCCTGCCCTACTTGCTGCGCATCCGGCGGGAGCTTCACGTGCCGCTCGTCTACGTCACGCACGACGCCCGCGAGCTGGTCGACATCGCGGACCGGGTCCTCCGGCTCGAGGACGGCCGCCTGGCGGACGCCGGCGTGCCCGGCGTCGTGCTAGGCCAGACCGTCGCCGACGAGCGGCTCTGACCCCGAGCCGGTCGGGTCCTGGACCGCCTCCGCCACGCGAGCCGGCAGCCGCACCGTGAACGTGGCGCCCTGGTTGGCGCCGGCGCTGACGGCACTCACGTGCCCACCGTGCCGCTCGGCCAGCTCCTTGACGATGGAGAGACCGAGGCCGAGGCCGCCGACCGGCCGCGTGGGCCCGGCATCGGCCTGTCGAAACCGCTCGAAGATGTGCGGGAGAAAGGCAGGCTGGATGCCGACGCCGGTGTCCCTGACTTCCATCACCAGCTCCTCGCCCTCCCGTCGCACCGACAGGTCGACGGCGCCTCCCTTGGGGGTGAACTTGATGGCGTTGGCCATCAGGTTGGTGAGGATCTGCTGGATGCGAGCCGGGTCCAGCATCAGCGCCTCCTGCCCTGCCACCTGCTCGCGGCAGGTGACGCCCTTGGACTCCGCGGTCGGACGGAGCGAGTCCATCACGTCCTCGACCAGCGGCTGCATCCGGGTGGGCTCCATCTGCAGCCGCATCTTGCCCGTGATCACACCCGAGATATCGAGCAAATCGGAAGTGAGCTGGGCCTGTACACGGGCGCTGCGTTCGATCGCCGTCAGCGCACGCTCGCGCTTCTCCTCCGACAGCTGGCCGGACTTGACCAGCTGTATCCACCCGAGGAGCGCGTTGAGCGGCGTACGCAGTTCGTGCGAGAGCGTCGCGAGGAACTCGTCCTTCAGCCGATTCGCCTCGTGCGCCTCGCGGTAGAGCTGTTCGTTCTCGCGAACCAGACGCCGCAGCCGCTCCTCGGCCTGCTTCAGCTCGGTGATGTCCAGAAAGGCGCCCACCGCCCCACGGACCTCACCCTCGTCGTCGAACAGCGGCGCCGCGTACTCGTACAGGGTGAGCCGCGTGCCATCGTCGTGCACGACGTCGAGCTCCACGTTCTTCACCTCGGCGCCGAGGCGGGCGGCCACCTGCAGCGGCAGATCGTCGGGGGAGATTGGAACCCCGTGCTTCTCGATCGTGAAGCGGAGACGCTCGGGCGCCGGTGCCGAGAGCGAAGCGTTGTCGCGCGTCCCGATACGAAGCATCTCGGCGAAGGCCGGGTTCACCGAGATGTCCCGGCATTGCCGATCGTTGGCGATGCCGATACCAACCGGCGTGAGGCGGAACAGCGTGTCGAACTCGCGAACGCGCCGCTGCGCGTCCGCCCGGGTCCGCGCGAGGCGGCCCGCCAGCACCGCGATACCGAGGCCGATGATCGTGTAGAGGACCAGCGGGTAGCCGTCCTCCCCCAGCCGCGCCACCGAGAATCGGGGGCCAGTGAGGAAGTATTCGGCGCAGAACGCGCCCAGCATCGTCGCGACCAGCGCCGGGAGGAACCCGCCGGCCAGCGCGGCCACGAGGATCGGTGGGACGAAGAGCAGGAATCGAATCGACGCCGTCGGCGCGAGCGGTGGCAGGGCCAGGCCGATGCCGAGGCAGGCGGCGACTGCGCCAACAGCCACCGTGAAGGCGCGGATCTGGCCCTTCATTCCGGATCAATCAGCCCGGCGGACGCCCCCACCCAGCGCAGGCCCTTGTTGTGATCGACGCCCATCATCCGGCCGCGGCCCAGGCGAAGCAGCGGCAGCACCGGTCGCAACTCGTCGGTCCAGACGTACATGATGCGGATCTCCACCTGTGTGGGACCGTGCGGGGTTTCGATCACCGGCTCGAACGACAGGCGCTCCTGGAGGATGTAGTTCATCCGCTCCTCCTCGGGGATGGCCGCCAGGTCCGCGTCCGTCGGCGCGAAGATGATCCCGCCGCCGGCGAACGAGAAAAGCGGCTTCAGCACATAGTTCTCGCGATCCTCCGGGACGGCGTCGAGCTTGTGCAGGAACCAGGTGCGCGGGACGCAGGGGTGGCGCAGCCACGGGATCGAGAACTTGCTGATCCGGAAGTACCACGCCGGATGGCCGGCCCACTCGACGTCGAGCTCGTCACGGTAGTCGAACGGCAGCTCGATGCCCTTCCGATCGAGTTCATCAGGGATGACGCGATTGTAGATCCGGCTGATGGGCACCAGGCGCCCGTCGCGGTCGTAGAACAGCTGCCGTCCTTCACGCCGCACCGCCGACGCGTCCACCGCGCGCACGCCCCAGATGTATTCGGTGATGGCGAAATCGGGCCACGTCTTCTGCCATCGCGGCTCGATCTCCATCAGCACCACTTCCTCCGGCCGATGGCCCCCGAGGATGGCGGCGCCGACCGCGGCCTCGTAGGAGGCGAGATTGTGCCCGCCGAGAAAGATCTCCAACGACGAGGGCAGCGCGAACGCGTCTCGGTAGGCGTCGGCGAGGACCCGCTGCAGGCCGTAGAGCGAGGCAAAGGCCTGCAGCTCGACCAGTCGAGGCTCGATTCTGCCGTCGGCCGTCCGCACCAGCCCGAAGTCCACCTGCAAGAAGCGCGGGACCGGATCCTCGTTCGGTCCGGTGAACCGCTCCGGCACAATCTGATCCGCCGCGGCGCTCGCGGCGTGGTTGTCCACGAGCTGGCGGATCAGCTGTTCGCCGGTCCTCGCGAGATCGTCGATGAACGCGCGCGTGAAGAAGCAGGGCGTCTCCGACACCGGAAAGGCCGGCGCCACGCCCGCGGCGGCGCTCAGGATGGACATGAGGCGCTCGTACCGCGCGGGAGTCCAAGCCTGGTTGAACGCCTGCCGCCGGGCCGCAATCATCGCGGAGCCTGACTCATGATGCTGATCCCTGATCCCTGATCCCTGATCCCTGATCCCTGATCCCTGATGCCTGATGCCTGATCTAAAGCCCCGCCTTGGTCTCCTCCGCCATGTAGGCCACGACCTGCCTCAGGTCTCCGGTCTCCTCGAAGACCCGCAGCTGCCGATCGGCCCCGGTGCCCCGTTCGAGCATCGTCCGGACGTACGCCACCTCGTCGCGCGAATCGAGTTCGTCCACGACGTCGTCGACGAAGGCGAGGTACTCGAGAATCAGCTGGCGCTCGTCCACTTCCTTCTGCAGGCCGAAGTCGATCAGCTTGCCCTCGATGCCGTAGCGCGAGGCCCGCCACTTGTTCTCCATCAACAGCGAGCGGCTGTACTCGCGATAGGCCTGGTTGCGCGCGTGCAGCTTGTACAACTTGGCGACGGTCGCCTGAATCAGCGCGGCGATGGCCAGCGTCTCGTCGACCCGCATCGGGATGTCGCAGATCCGGACTTCGAGCGTGGTGAAGAAGGGATGCGGCCGCACGTCCCACCAGATCTTCTTCGCGTTGTCGATGCAGTTGGTGCGCACCAGCAGGTTCACGAAGTTGTCGTAGTCGGCCCAGCTCGAGAACGTATCCGGGATGTTGGTTCGCGGAAACTTGTCGAACACCTTGCAGCGGTATGACTTGAGCCCGGTGTTCATGCCAAGCCAGAACGGCGAGTTCGTGGACAGCGCCAGCAGGTGGGGCAGGAAGTAGCGGACCTGGTTCATCAGCTGGATGAGGGTCTCACGGTCCTCGATGCCGACGTGCACGTGGAGGCCGAAAATGAGGTTCGACCGCGCCACCAGCTGCATGTCCTCCACGACCTGGAGGTAGCGGGCATCCGGATAGATGTCCTGCTCGCGCCAGTCGGCGAACGGATGGGTGGCGCCGGCGACGAGGAGCAGCCCGTTGTCCTGGGCCAGGCGCACCATCGACCGCCGCAGATTCACGATGTCCTCACGCGCGTCGCGAATCGTCCGGCAGACTCCGGTGCCCACCTCGACCACGGCCTGATGCATCTCGGCCTTGATGCGCTCGTCGAGCTGCCGCTTGCCCTCCGCCATGATCTCGGTGTTGATGTGCGAGCGGAGGTCGAACGTCTCGGGGTCGAGTGTCTGGTATTCCTCCTCGATGCCGATGGTGAACGAGGGTGTCATGGCCATCAATGGGCAGAGCCCCACCCTATGCCTTCAACATGGCGGCCCACCGGTAGTCCATGGGCGCGGCTGGTTCGGTGGCCTTGCGAACCGCCAGTTCGGCGACGGCGGTGACGACCCACTCGAAATTGGCCGGCCCCACCGAATGGAGGTCTGCATCGGGCGCCGGGTTCATGAAGTCGATCGCGTAAGGGACACCGTCCTCGACCGCGAACTCCACGGTATTCAGATCGTAGCCGAGCGCGCGGCAGAGCGCGACCGAGTCCTTCTCGACCCGCGCCAGCAGTCCCGCATCGTAGGCGGGCGGGTTCTTGACGTAGCGCTCGTGGAACGGCGAGCGCGGGTCGTAGGCCATGATGTGCACCTTCTCCTGCCCGACGACATAGCATCGGAAGTACTCCTTGAAGTTCACGCCGCGCTGCAGCGTCATGCAGAGGTCGCGGGTCTGGTCGTAGGCGCGGAAGAACTCCTCCGGCGAGTTGACCTTGTGCACGTCGCGCCAGCCCCCTCCGTCGAACGGCTTCAGAAACGCCGGGAACCCGACGTACTCGAAGATGCCCTTCCAGTCCAGCGGGTAGTGCAGGTTCCGCATCGACCGATCCGTGGTCCCGGTCGGATGTTCCTTGTGCGGCAGCGCCACGGTCGGCGGGATCGCCACGCCCAGCTTTGTCGCGAGCGCGTAGTTGAAGAACTTGTCGTCCGCGCTCCACCAGAACGGGTTGTTGATGATTTGCGCGCCGGCCAGCGCCGCGTTCTTCAGCCAGGTGCGGTAGAAGGGAATGTCGTGCGAGATGCGGTCGACGACGACGTCGTATCCGCACGGCTCGGCCATCCGGGCGGCCCCGGTCTGCACGAACTCCGCGGTGACGCCCGGTACCTCCATGGCGTTGATGCGCTCGACGAGCGCGCCTGGGAACGTGTTCTCCATCCCGAAGAGGATGCCAATCTTCTTCATAGGCTTCAGGCTCTGGGCGTCGGGCTCTAGGCTTGGGGCGCTAGGCCTAGGGCTAGGCGTTGACGTTTCGGTTCCGGCTCAGCGTGTTGGACTCAGCTTAGTGCAGCCCCGGCCCGCCGCATAGGGGCCACTATCACCTCCTACGGCAGATACGCCGACGCCATCGGCCGCCAGTCCGGCCAGTCGTGCTGCGAGTGGTTCCAGACATGCAAGGCGTGTGCAATACCCTTGGCGCCCAACAGGCCCGAGAACGCCTCGTTCGCGCCGCGGCAGATGTCGTGATCCCCCGTGACCAGCACCCACTTGTTGTGGCGGTACTGATCGAGGTAGTAGCCGTCCGACAGGCCGGGCAGGAAGGACAACGGGTCCAGGAAGTAACAGTCCTCGTCGAAATAGCCGCCCAGGAACCGGCGGATGTCGAAGGCGCCGCCCATCGTGACACACGACGAGAACGTATAGGGGTAGCGCAGCGCGAAGGCCATGGCGTGGTAGGCCCCGAAGCTGCAGCCGGTCACGCCGAGGGTGTCCCGCCAGGTCAGGTGCCGCACGAGCGGAACGACGTCGTTGAGAATGTAGTCCTCGTACTGCAGGTGCCTGAGCACACGCTGCCGGGGATGCGCGTGCCGGTTGTACCAGCTCTCGCCATCCGCTGAAGAGACACAGAAAAGGCGAAGCCAGCCCCGATCGAGCTTCTCGTGGAGCGCCCCGATCATGCCGCGATCCTCGTACTCGTAGAACGCGCCCATCGAGGTCGGAAAGACGAGCATCGCCGGCCCGTCGTGGCCGAATGCCAGCAGCTCCATATCGCGATGGAGCGCGCGCGAAAACCAGCGGTGATACTCGCGGTGCATGGGATGAATGACGGCTACCGGCTTCCGAGATCCTATACTGGGACCTTGCCGTACACCCGATGACCGCGCTGGCACCGACCCTCCGCCGCCACCCGCGGTTTTCGTCCGCCTTTCTGACGCGCGAGCGCGACATCGTCGTCTACCTGCCCCCTGGTTACGACACGTCCGAGACCCGGTGTCCGGTGCTTTACCTGCACGACGGCCAGAACCTCTTCGAGCCGGGCAGAGCCCATGTGCCGGGGCAGCATTGGCGTGTGGGCGAGACCGTGGATGCACTGATCGCCGGCGGCACCCTTCCACCCATCATCGTCGTCGGCATCGACAACACGGGCCATTCCCGCATCCAGGAGTACACACCCACCTCTGACGCACGGCTCGGCGGCGGCCTTGCCGGCCGCTACGGACGCTTCCTCGTCGAGGAGCTGAAGCCGTTCATCGATCGCACCTACCGGACGCGGTCCGACCCCGACGGCACGTCGCTCGGCGGCTCGTCGCTCGGCGGCCTCGCCACCCTGCACATCGGGCTGACGCAGCCGGGCGTGTTCGGCGCCCTAGTCGCGATGTCGCCGTCGGTCTGGTGGGACCGCCGCGTGATTCTGTCCACGGTGCGTCGCACCCGGCCACGGCCTGCGGTGCGGATCTGGGTCGACATGGGTACCGCGGAGGGCCGCCGCGCGCTGGACGATGCGCGGATGCTGAAGGCCGCGCTCGTCGGTGCCGGCTGGACCATCGGCCGCGGCCTGCACTATGCCGAGTACGAGGAAGGCACGCACAGCGAAACGGCGTGGGCGGATCGATTCGGGTCGGTGCTGACCTGGCTGTACGGCGCCAGGCGATAGTCGAGCCGGTCGGCGCGCGGGCGACGAGTGATTCGAGGAGCTGAAGCTGAAGGTTCCGGTCCATCCGCAGGTGGAGCGTGTCGAGGGCGGCACCGCCGGTCTGGTCACGTTTAATCCGCCTCGTTTTCGGTCGCACCATGAACGATCGCTCGAAACTGCAGATCGCCGAACACCAACAAGGCGACGTCGCCGTGATCACCCTCGCAGGAGAGCTCACGCTCGATGACGGCGACCTGGCGTTCGGGCGCTACGTCGACCAGATGATCGCCGACGGCCGGAGCCGAATCGTGGTCGATCTGTCGAGCGTGAGCCACATCGACAGCGCCGGGGTCGGCATGCTGGTCGCCGAGTCGAAGCGCGTGACGAAACACGGCGGTGCGATGCGGCTCGCGCGTCTCACCGCGCGAAGCCATCACCTGTTCGGGATGCTCAAGCTGAAGTTCGTGTTCGAGATCTATGACGATGTCGAGTCGGCGGTCCGCAGCTTCGCGTGGAGGCCGAAATAGTCGGCGCCGTGAGAGGGCCGCGAGAGGACGCCTGGCAATCTGGTGAGCTGGTGATCCTGCGCAGCTGGACGATAATCAAGCCGGTATGAGCACACGGGGATCCGAAGCGTGGCGTCTCGCGGCGGCGCTGGCCGCCATTGGCGCCGTCACGCTGGTGCTCGGGCCGGTCCTGGGCACCAGCAACGCCTCGACGGTCTCGACCACCTACCTGTTGGTGGTACTGCTGGTGGCCGCCACCTCGCGGCTGCGCGTCGCCGTGATCACCTCGGTCACCGCCATGCTCTGCCTGAACTTCTTCTTCCTGCCGCCGACCGGCACCTTCACGATCTCCGAGCCGCAGAACTGGATCGCGCTGGTCGCGTTCATCGCTGTCAGCCTGATGGCCAGCCGCCTGTCGGCCGTGGCCCAGGCGCGGACCGACGAAGCGCTGAGCCGCCGCGACGAGCTGGCGCGGCTGTTCGACCTGGGCCGTGACGTGTTGCTGATCACCGACAGCCGCGAGGCACTCTCGATCCTGGCGCGATCGATCGCACGCCGCTTCGATCTCGAGTTCGTCGCCGTCGCCTTGCCGCGTGCCGGTGAGTGGGAGATCCATCAGGCCGGCGGAGAGCCCGTCGCGCTCGACCCGCGCCAGCTGTCCAGCGCGTATGCAGCGGCTCAGACCTCTCTCGAGTTCGATGCCTACGCTCGAACCTACGCCGGCCACCGGACCATCTCGGTGAACGGCCGCGATATCCGCCTGGTCCCGCTCCGGATCGGGACCAGGCCGATTGGCGTCCTGGCGGCAGCCGGGCGGCCGGTGGAAGCCGGTACGCTCGATACGCTCGCCGGCGTTGTCGCGATCG
This sequence comes from Vicinamibacterales bacterium, assembly GCA_035538015.1. Lineage (GTDB taxonomy): Bacteria > Acidobacteriota > Vicinamibacteria > Vicinamibacterales > UBA2999 > VFZN01. The sequence continues at coordinate 4,174 of DATLLC010000094.1, read as the reverse complement.
CGGTGGAGCGCGCCTACTTCCTGGAGCAGCTGAAAGCCGGCGAGCTCGCCCGCCAGAGCGAGCAGCTGAAGACGACGCTACTGGCGTCGCTCAGCCACGACCTGCGGACCCCGCTGACCGCCATCAGCGTCGCGGCGAGCAACCTGAAGGGGCTCGAGTTGACCGACGCCGAGCGCCTGGAGCAGAGCGACCTGATCCAGTCCGAGGCGGCGCGATTGACGCGGCTGTTCGAGAACGTCCTCGATATGGCCCGCATCGACGCGGGCGCCGTCGCCCAGGACTCGCGTTGGACCCATCCTTCGGAGATCGTCGCCACCGCGCGTGAGCAGGTGGAGCCCGCGCTGCGGGCCCATCAGGTTGACGTTCTCATCGACCACGACGTGCCGGTCGAGCTCGACCCACGTCTTACAGCCAGCGCCCTGGCGCATCTGCTCGAGAACGCCGGGCAGTACTCGCCGCCGGGCTCAACCATCCACGTCGACGTCCGCTTGAGCGAGGAGGGGCTCGTGGTGCAGGTCCGCGATCATGGCGCGGGTATCGCCCCGGCCGATCTGCCACGCCTGTTCGAGCGTTTCTATCGAGGCGCCGAGGCCCGCACCCGGACCTCGGGTACCGGGATGGGACTCTGGATCGTGCGCGGGCTGCTCGCGGCGGAGAAGGGCCGGGTGTGGGCAGAGAACGGCGCCGACGGCGGCGCCGTGTTCACCATGACGATTCCCGTCGCAGTGAAGGAGCTCGAGCCGGCCGGATCGCCCGGATCATGACAGACCGGCCCCGGATCCTGCTTGTCGACGATGAGGTGGCGATCCAGCGAGCAGTCGGGCCGCTGCTGCGCGGGCGCGGCTACGACGTCGATGTCGCCAGAACAGGGACCGAGGCGCTGGACATGTTTGCCTCACGCTCGCCTGGCCTCATCGTCCTGGACCTGGGCTTGCCGGATCTTGAGGGATCCGAGGTTTGCCGCCGGATTCGGATGCACTCACAGGTACCGATCATCGTCCTCTCGGCTCGCGGATCTGAGACGGACAAGGTGAACGCGCTGGATCTGGGCGCCGATGATTACATGACCAAGCCGTTCGGGCCCGAGGAACTGCTGGCGCGCATCCGCGTCGCGTTGCGGCGGACGGCCGCGGGCGAGAGCCCGGACGGCGGCATTCTCCACGCGGGCGCGTTGGCTATCGACTACGACCGGCGGCGAGTGGTCCGCGACGAGATCGAGGTCCGGCTCACGCCGAAGGAGTTCGAGCTGCTCTCGCTGCTCGCCCGCAACCGCGACCGGGTGCTGACCCACCGCGCGATCCTCAAGGAGGTCTGGGGCCCGAACGCGGTCGAGCAGCCGGAACACCTGTGGACGCTGGTGGCGCAGCTGCGAAAGAAGATTGAACCGGATCCGGCCCATCCGAGGTACCTCGTCAGCGAGCCGTGGGTGGGGTACCGGTTCGTCACGGACGAGAGCTAGTAAGGCAAGAGGCAGCAGGTACAAGGCAAGAAGGATTCTTCAGGAACTTTTCAGGCACTTCTTGGCCCGGTTTGAGGTGGCGGTTCCTAAGCTGGGTGCATGAACTGGCAGTGTCAGGTGTTGTTTTCCGGGCAACGCATCTGGTGGGTGCGTCTGTCCAGGCCGCCTCGCGCCATCGTCCTGGCTACCATCGTTTTGCTGGGTGCGGGTGTGCTCTGGGTCGACACGGTTGCGCGGCCCGTTGTGGGGTTCGCCGTCACCGTGGCCATGGCCGCCGCATGGTGCCGTTGGCTCGAACGGCACCCCGAGACTTCAACGATCGCAGAAACGGACCCTCCCGTGGCGAGGGGGGGCTTCTTTGTCACGGGTGGCCGCTGATCCGTTTAACGCGTTGCCGTGAACTCGTGCTTCGCCAGTGCCGCCTCGAGCGCCTGGAGCTCGGCCTCGCCTTCCGCTGTCAGCATCCGCTTCTGGCCGAGGGACAGCGCCAGGGCACGGACGTTGCTGTTGCGCCTCGACAACTGGATGATCTCCGCGTGCACGGCCAGGAAGCGATCGAGCGCGCTCCGGGCAGCGGCCAGCGGAGCACTCGCGGCCGGGAGCATCTTCGTCAGCTCGGCGACGGCATCGCGGGCGGCAGTGGCCGACGTGGTCATCAAGGCCTCCATACGTGTCATCTCGCCGTCGTCGGCCTCGGCGATGTGACGCGAATAGAGCACCCTGATCTCGAGCAGCGAGGCCCAGGCCCGTGCCGCCAGCTCGCGCGCGCAGCATGGGTTGTCGGCGGCACCATTGCGGGTGGCCGCCTCGAGCGCCTCGTAGAACGCGTCGGCCGCCTCCGACGCTGGCCCGAACGACAGCCGCTGGGCCTTGAGGTTGGAGTTCTCGACGACCATCGACAGCACCTCGTCGTTGAGGCGGCGGTACTCGGCGAAGCGCGACTCGAAGGACTCGAGCTGGGCCAGGTCGTTCTTGTAGCCGAGCGCCTGCAGCGTGCTGCGCAGCGCCGCGAGGTGGCTATCGACCACGGCGCCGCGTTCGCGGGCCTCGGAGGCGGCCGCCTGCGCCGTCGCGTCGTCGTTGGCCATCACGGCGCGATTGGAGGCTTCGGCCGTCTGGGTGAAGGCGACGTGCATCTCGGAAGCAAAACGGCGAGCCTCGAGTAATTGCGTGAGTGCCGCGGGGGTCGTGAGGCACGCCGACATCGCGCAGGCCAGCCACGTCACGAGCAGCGGATATCGCGATCGTTCGATCATGGGACCCTTGACGTCAGCCTAGTCCTCTCCTCCCCCGAAACCCCTGAGGAGTTCCTGAAGAATCCCTGAAAGACCGGACGGTGCACGCCTCAGGGCTTCTTAAGGAACTCCTTTGTTGAGCCTCAGGCCCGGGTCCGTATCGTGGTGATCAAGGAGCGCAGTCATCATGGATTCGCGTAAGCGCAGGGTGCCGGTCGAATACCTGCTGTCGGACCGGGTGGGGATGCCGAGATGGCGCCGCACGCTGGCGGCGTCGGCCCCGGCAGGGTCGCTGCGGGTCTCGGCGATGTGGGAAGCGATCGGGGCACTGGCCATGCTCCTGGTACTGGCCACATTGGCCAAGGCACAGCCCCCCGACGGCGAGCCGCCGCAGGACGGAGGCTCGCAGTCTCCGGCATCTCAGCCCTCCGATCAGTCCGCCGTCAACCCGTGGCGGAACGTCACGTTTGGCGCGACCCTCGAGGGCTACTACCAGTACGACTGGAACCACCCGCCCGACCGCGTCATCCCGCTGCGCGCCTACGACACCCGCGCCAACACCTTCGGCATCCAGCAGGCGGCGTTCGTCCTGGACGCATCCCCCGACGTGGACGCCGGCCGACGCTACGGCCTGCGCGCCGATCTGCAGTGGGGCCAGGCCACGGAAACGGTGCAGGGCAGCCCCGCCAACGAGCCGCGGCCCGACGTGTACCGCAACATCTGGCAGGTCTACGGCAGCTACCTGTTCCCGGTGGGTGAGAACGGCTTGCAGACCGACTTCGGCAAGTTCGCCTCGATGCTCGGCTACGAGACCAACTACGCGAAGGACAACCAGGCCTTCTCGCGAGCCTACCTGTTCAACTTCCTGCCGTTCTATCACACGGGGCTGCGCGTGACATTCCCGGTGACCGACAAGGTGTCGGTGCTCTACATGCTGACCAACGGCATCCAGCAGACCGAGGACTTCAACGACTACAAGTCGAGCCACATCGCGGCGACCGTGAAGCCCGTCTCACAGGTGGCTTGGACGGTGAACTACTACTTCGGCCAGGAGCAGCCGGACGGCGGCGAACCGGGCGGCCCGGACGGGTTCTTCCGCGTGTTCGACACCTACGTCACCTATACCGCGACGTCCGCGCTGACGCTGGGGCTCGACGCCAACTACGTCACCAACGAGGTCACCGCGGATGCGGACTCGCTCTCGCTGCAGGGCGTCGGCACCTACGCGCGCTATCAGGTGAGCGGGCCAATCGGGCTGGGCATGCGCTGGGAACGGCTCGACGACGAAGGGCTCTTCGGCGGGATCGACCAGATCCTCCAGGAGGTCACCCTGACCGCCGAGTACAAGCTCGCCGACGGCTTCCTGGTGCGCGGCGAGTTCCGCCGCGACTGGTCGGACGAGGCGTATTTCCCGGGCTCGTCCGGGGCCGCGGATCTCCGCGATCACCAGAACACGCTGCTCCTCGGCGCGGTGTGGGTG